>DATIBQ010000094.1:0-3147 GCA_035457445.1 Minisyncoccota bacterium | reverse complement strand
CGCTCCCCACCAGATGAAATTGGCGGGTGTTTCCTTCGCCCTTTTTTTGAATAGTAACCAGCGAACCGAGTGTTACCTTATCGGTCTGTGCCTTTTTTACCACCACTGCGTTTTTAAGCACGTGCTCAATTTGAGAGATGCGTTCCTCAAGCCGGCGCTGCTCCTCGCGCGCCTGGTGATACTCGGCATTTTCAGAGAGGTCGCCGAGCGACTTTGCGTACTCGAGCGCCGAGAGGATTTCGCGCCGCTTTACCGAGCTCAAATTCTTCAGCTCTGCCTCGAGCGACTGCATATTTTCTTGCGTCAGATATTCCTTCATACGTTACCCTATTACTATCGGAACACTATACCGCACTACTGTGGAAGGGTCAAAAGTTCCGGCCGGTTGGCGCGCATCCACGAAAACACCGGTTTAATAGCATGTGCCGCGCCCGATGAAATGAGTGGTCCATCTTCCATCAGCACCACAAACGCATACTGGGGTGCTTCGTACGGAAAGAAGCCGATGACCCACGAGTTCACCCGAGTATTCTGCTTAATTTGCGCCGTACCAGTTTTTGCGGCAATCGCCATCTCGGACATTTGGAGCGCGGTGCAGGTTCCTTCAGTAACACACAGACGCATCCCCTCTTGTACTACGGTAAAGACTTCGTCTTTAATGGGTAAGGATACTGTTTCAGGCTTTTTTTCAGAATTTTCGGAAGCAGAAAGGAGTACGGTGCGCGGTGTTACTAAGGTGCCCCGCGAAGCAACACCAGCAACTGCCCGAAGCATTTGGAGCGGTGTCACCTGAAACCCGTACTGCCCAATAGAAGTGTTGTAGGTGTCCCCAATACGCCACGGATCACCCGGAAAACGCTTTTCCTTCCAAGCAATGCTCGGAATATTCCCCTCTTTCTCGCCTGAAATATCGATACCGGTTTTTTTACCAATACCAAACAGTGTCGCGTACTTTTCAATGTTGGCAATGCCGAGTCCTTGCTGACTACCAAACCCCCCGCCGAGCTGGTAGAAGTACACGTTTGAAGACACCGCGAGCGCCCGGCGCATATCAACCGGTCCATGTGCTTTGTTATCCTTAAATACCGACTCGAGCCCGAGATTATACGGATTTGGAATCACCAACTTGCCGGTACTAACAATTATTTTTTCGGGAGTAATTGTTCCTTCTTGCAGCGCACCAAGCGCTAAAAATGGCTTTACAATCGAGCCTGGGGTATATAACCCATTTAAGGTACGATTCAAAAATGGCTTTTCAGAACTCTTTAAATAACTTGCAATTGCAGTTTTGTTTGTTCCGTCTGAAAGAATCGCCTGGTCGTACTGCGGAAAGCTGGTGAGTGCCAAAAGCTCGCCGGTATGAATATCCATAATGGCACCGGCACCGCCCCGGTACCCCGACTGTGCAGCCAGTGCTGTAATCCCCCGGTACAATTCTTCCTGCACCCCTGCATCAAGGGCGAGGGTGAGATTTTTTCCTTCGAGCGGTGCTTCAATCACATTTTCAGCTAACAGTTCTCCTTTTACGTTTGTTTCAACCAGCTTCACCCCGTTCTTACCTGAGAGCAGTTCGTTGTACTCTTTTTCCAAACCATCCTTGCCAGCAATGTACTCCTGCCAAAATTTTCCGGCACTGTCTTTTGTGGGGTACGACACATAGCCGAGCAGGCTCGCAAACCCGCCCTGGCTGATATAGCTGCGCCGCGGTCCGCGCTCGGGATCGGTAGTATCGTTCCAGGCAAGCTCCACTCCGCTGCGATCATAGATGATACCGCGCCCGGCAAAAATAAGCGTGTGTTCCAAACTATTTTGATCGCTCTTTTCTGCAAAGTATGCACCGCGCACTAATTGAATCTGCACCAGTTTGCCGACAAAAATAAGTGAAAAAGCGAGTGTGATTAAAAATAGCAGCCGAAGCGATTGTTTTCGAATCGGACGCTCTACCCGCCCTTCAAACTGCTGCGTATTAAATGCCGGCAGATTGTGCGCATCCAGCAGAATTTCATCAGGGTTGAGCTCAAACCCTCGCTGTTTACGACTTTTTCTCCATCGAATCATACGCATAAAAAATCCTCGTTTTTGTTTTAAGCAGCCAGTATACCGCCAGCGCTGCGCATACAACTCCAGTCATTACAAAATTTTTCCAGAGCACCGCTGAGCCGCTGTAGAGCAGATCGGCAGCAAGTGCCGGGATAAGCGCCAGTGCTGCCGGTCGCACCGTAGTAAGTACCAGAGTAATAGCAAGTACCTGTACCCAAAACGGAAAAAAGAGCACTGCACCGAGTGCAAGCACCCCAACAAACCACGGATACCAGCCCCGCTGAAACAAACTCATGCCCGAATAATACCACTCCTACACAAACCGCGCATACAAAAACTTGAGCACCAAAAATGCAGCAAGCCCGGTAGTAATATAAAAAATGAGCGCCGAAGAGAACACGAACACTAGCACGGTGTACCAAAAAAATTCGAGGTACACGAGCGGAGAAATATTCGGTAAAAATGCTTTCTGTGTCGGAACAATATCCTCCTGTTCACTGGTAGTAGAATCAGCAATTGAATTGAGCTTCTCTGTAGCATCGGTGCTATCAATAGTACTTTTTAGCGCTGCTTTACGTGCGGTAAATACTGCAAGCTTTTTCACCCGCCAGCTATCAATAGCGGCAAGTATTGTTCCTGCTTTGCTCTTTACTACCCCTTGAATTTCTGTAATTTTTCCTTCAGTACTAGTTGCTGCTGCTCCCGTTTGGAGTACGGCATTTTTCTGTGCCGAAGCAACAGTCAGTACTTTTCCATTGCTCCGAGCAGAAGCAATAGTTGCCGTAAAAGCATGCGCGCCGTCAGCTGCTTTCCACGAAAAACGGACCGGCATCGCAGTATTTTTTGCCAAAATAACCTGCTGCTCCTCAATCTTTTTTGTACCGTCTTGGAGCAAAACAGTAAATGCAGTCTCGTATGGCTCACCATTATATACGAGCACCGTAAACGTGACAGTGTCCCCCGCTTTAAAAGATGTAGGGGTGTACCAAAACGAACTCGCCGGAATACCTGTTTGAGCAAACGCACCGAGTGGAGCTATAAGGAGTAGGAAGAAAAGTACTAATACAAAACGCTTCATATGTAGCGAAAGTATAACACAATCCATTA
>DATIBQ010000093.1:0-7600 GCA_035457445.1 Minisyncoccota bacterium | reverse complement strand
TGTTTGATACTGAGTTTGTTGAAGCCTTAGAGTACGGCATGCCACCAACGTGCGGGTTTGGCATGAGCGAGCGCGTATTCGCCTTCCTTGCCAATAAAACCGTCCGTGAAGCACAGCTCTTTCCGCTCTTGAAGCCGAAGGGGTAAAATATGCACCAAGAATTAATCATTGCGCTACTTGCCGGATTGGGGGGAATGCTCGGATGGGGGCTTGCTGATTTTTTTGCAAAGAAAACTATAGATGAAGTTGGTGATATACAGAGTCTGGCATGGGCACATGTGTTTGGAACAGGGTTCTTTTTCATTATTGCGGTTTATAAGTTTCTCGTACTTGGTCGTCCGATTGTGTTTTTAAATCCAGGTAGTTCACTGCTGTATTTGATTTTTTTTGGCGTGCTGCAGGCTATTATTTATATTCTGGTATATCGCGGGTTTGGTAAAGGGCAAGTTTCTATCCTTAATCCGGTATTTGCATCTTTTTCTGGTATTGCAGCCCTTATTTCGATTGTTGGTTTTGGTGAAGTGGTGAGTAGTAATCTTGTTATTGCTCTGGTTATAATTTTTGGTGGCGTACTATTAATTAATACTGATTTTTCAAAATTACATCTCGGAAAATTTAATTTTGTACAGGTTCCTGGTTTCAAAGAAATTGCTGCTGCAACCGCACTTGCAGCTGTTTGGACGGTCGGCTGGGACAAGGTTGTCGGTGGAACAGATTGGGTGATCTATAGCTTTCTTATGTACGCGTTTATGACGGTTGCTATTTTACTTTTCGCGAAAGTGAAAAAAGTAGACTTGTGTGTTATAAAAAAACCGATATGGAAATTTTTATTGCTGATAGGATTCTGCGAAACAGTTGCGTATCTTGCAATTAGTTTGGGGTATAGCGCGACGACTAAAACAAGTGTTATAGCATTGTTGAGTGGAGCATTTTCACTTCCTACCATTTTTCTCGCCCGCTCGTTCCTTAAGGAGCGGGTGACAGTAACACAAACAATCGGGGGTTTTGTTATTGTCATTGGGATAATTCTCCTGTCTGTATTATAATTAGATACTTACAATTTATATACTTTTATGCCTAATACCGAATCTCCTCAGAATCCGTTTACCCGTGAAATCCTTGAGATATATAATCAGGAAACTCCTTTTTTTCTTTTTTCAAAAGAGCGATTACTCGCAAAATACAAAGAGTTTGAAGAAAGCTTTCCGGGAGCGGCTATTCACTATGCGATGAAGGCAAATGCTGAACCTGAAATACTCAGAGAGCTTTTTGATGCAGGTGCTCATTTTGAGGTGGCATCAGTCTATGAACTTGAAACTTTGAAGGAAGTTGGTGTCCCTGGAGAAAGAATTGTGTATGGAACCTCAGTAAAACCACCATTTCATATCAGAGAATTTGCTGCTTATGGTGTTGATCGATTTGCGTTTGATTCTTTTTTAGAGCTTGAAAAAATTGCCGCACTTGTTCCTGGTGCTCGGGTGTATGCTCGTATAAGCGTTGATGATACAGGAAGTGTTTTTAAGTTTTCAGAGAAATTTGGAACCGCAAAGGAAAATGCACTGCCAATGCTAGAGCGAGCACGAGAGTTGGGGTTAGTGCCGTATGGCATCAGCTTCCACGTAGGTTCACAGGCAGGGAATGAACGTGCCTGGGCAGAAGCAATTGCTTTACTTCGACCAACACTTGAAAAGCTGCTCGAAGCAGATATAAAACTTGAGGTTATTGATATCGGTGGCGGATTTCCGTGTAATAAATATACTTCAACTGAAAATGACTTTACGCTTCAAGAAATTGCAGCGCACACACTGCAGGAGTATAAAAACCTTCCGTATCAGCCAAAACTTTTACTTGAGCCAGGCAGAGCTATAGTTGCAGAGACGGGAATTTTGGTAACAAATGTTATTGCTCGAATTGAACGCCGTGAACATACTTGGCTATTCTTAGATGCAGGAGTGTATAGCGGTTTATTTGAGTCAATGGTGTACCAAGGGTCAACACGGTACCGTACCACGTTACTTCGACCTTCATTTGATGTTGGGGAAGCTCCGTTTGCCCTTGCAGGACCAACAGGTGATAGCCCTGATGTTATCACTCGAGAAGTGTTTCTTCCGGCTGATGTTGCAATTGGCGATAAATTAATCATCCATGATGTCGGCGCCTATAGTCTTGTAGCAACATGCCCATTCAACGGATTTCCAAAACCAAAAGTCTACTTTATTTGACGTCTTTTATTACAAAAAGTATAATTAGGGTGCAGCCAAGGTATGAAAATAAATACCTATCAAAAATTTTTCCTCACATTTTTAGCACTAATACTTGTATTCTGGGCAGTTTTGTTTTTAAGCGATATAAAAGAAGGTTTTTATAACTATCTCTACTCTTTTCTTTTCGGACTCATTCCGCTCATCGGTGGCATTATTGGCATGAGAGGTGCTCAGTCATGGGGTGGACTTAAAAGTGCGGTGGGAAAGGCACTCTTTTTTATCAGTTTTGGTATTTTTTTATGGGGTTGCGGTGAGGCAATTTGGTCGTACTATAATTTCTTTGAAGGAGTACCTGCACCATACCCGTCACTTGCTGATCTAGGCTTTGCCCCAAGCATTTTCTTCTATGGGCTTGGTTCAATATATTTAGCGAAAGCAACTGGTGCAAAATTTGGATTACGAAGCACCGGAGCAAAAATTTTTGCCTACCTTGCACCAATTGCTATTTTTGTATTTTCTTATTACGTTCTTGTTACTGTAGCACGGGGTGGAGTGCTTGTTCCCGAGGGGGAATCACTCTTAAAAACAATACTAGATATCGCATATCCGGTCGGAGATTTTATTGGTCTTGCTGTTTCTGTAGTTATTTCAGGGCTTTCATTTAAATACTTAGGCGGCAGATATATATTAGATATTGCATCAATATTATTGGGGTTAGCAGTAATGTTTATAGCAGACTCTATTTTTTCATATACTACCACTGCGGGCACCTATTACAATGCAAACTTCGGAGACCTTATCCTTACTTTAGGGGTTTTCTTCTTAGCCTTTGGAGTGGTTGGTTTTTGTAATCATATAAAATCTGAAAAGGTTTCAGTTCATACAGTACAGTAAATTTATGACTATCTTTGATCAAATTTCAATACGGATTATCAAAGAACAAGAACTCATTATCGGTCCTGTTGCATGGTTTGAAGCTCAAAAAGTTCCTGGCGTTATTGCTAATTCTAAAGAAGGAAAAATTTCACTAAGGGGTGATGGGAAAGAAACTATCGATAAGCTTGTTGCGCAGTACGAGCGGTTGTTTGGTCGTGCTTCACACGAAGTGTGCAAAGAGGCAACAAAAGATTTAATCGCAACACTTCCGTTGGATCAAATACCTTCAAGTCTTCGATAATCATATATGCCTGATCCTGCTGATACTAACCGAGTTACCGTTAATGAATTACAAAAAGCAACTGAAGAGTTGTACAAGCAAAATTTTGAATTAGCAACACTGTATAAAAAAGTTGAGCAGCTCAATGGAGATTTAGAGGTTGCTAACAGTAAACTAAAAGATTTGGATAAACTAAAAACAGAATTTCTCTCGCTCGCATCGCATCAGCTACGGGCGCCGCTGACTGCCATAAAGGGGTATGCCTCAATGCTTGAAGAAGAAGCGTACGGAAAACTCACCACTGAACAGGCAGGTGCAATTAAACGTATTTATGTTTCAGCACAAGGGCTTTCGAGTTTGGTTGAAGATTTGTTGAATATTTCAAAAATTGAACAAGGAGGATTGAAGTTTGAGTTTGAAGAAACGGACCTTGGAAAGTTGCTTACTGATTTGTACAACGAAATACGCATTACCGCTGAAGATAAAGGGCTCGAATTTACCATTGATATTCCAAGTAATCAATCGTTTATGGCACATGTCGACCGGCTGAAGCTGAAACAGGCATTTTTGAACTTAGCAGATAACAGCATTAAGTACACGCCGCATGGGTTTGTAAAACTCTCGCTTCGGCGTGAAGGTAATACTATTGTGTATCAAGTTGCTGATAACGGCATTGGCATATCACCCGAAACAAAAGCAAAGTTGTTTGATAAGTTTAGCCGTGGCGAGGGCGGTAGATTAAACACTGGTGGTTCTGGGTTGGGACTGTACTTGGCAAAACAAATAATACTTGCCCATAAAGGAGACATCGCAATTGAATCTGACGGAGTGGGGAAGGGATCGAAATTTACGGTTACTATTCCAAGCATGTAGCTTTATTTTTTGACGTATTCCCTAAAAAATGCTATTTTATTTTTGGATAAACCCACGCTATTGTGGGAGTTTTTTAAAAACAAAAACGTTTTAAGTTATGAAAAAACTACTGCTTGCCATTTTGGCAATTTTTTGTTGCTCTATTCTGCTGCATGCCAACCCTATTGAGGGGGCTGAAAAAGCTATTGAAAGTTTTAAAAAAACTTTTTCTACTGCAGAAAATGTTTCCTGGTATAAAACAGGAGAACATGAAAATTGCTACTACCATGTTTCGTTCTTGTTAGGTGTTTTCCAGATAAAAGCCACTTACAATCAGCAGGGAGATATGGTTTCTGGAATCCGTTACTATTCTCCCTTGTATCTTCCACCAAATATTGCTACTACTCTCAAAAAAGAGTATGGCGGTAAAACATTGTTTGGGGTAACAGAAACGACAAACGCTGAGGGGGCTGTTACCTATTTTGTTAAAATGTATGACGACAAAAAATGGTATACGGTAAAAATTTTCCCCTCAGGAGAGTTTATAGAATATGAAAAATATAAACGAGCTGATATTGGTATCAATTAAATAACAAAAATCTTTCTCAAAAGCTCTAACCACCGGAATGTTCCGGTGGTTTTTTAATACATCATTACTTTTTTGCTGGAATTGCGAAACTGCCTGATTCGGTATCGATAATATCGAAGCCTTCGGCACGAATTTCAGCACGGAGTGCGTCGGCTTCAGTGTAATTTTTATTTTCGCGGGCGCTATTACGAACTCTCAATTTTTCAGCTACCTCAGGCGGAACGGTTACTTGCGGAATAGTCTCAAGCCCGAGTCCTAGGAGTTTGTCTACTGCAACCAGTGTTGCTCGTTTTTCAGGAGCAGGAATGTCGGCTTTGAAGAGATCCCACAGTACCGCAAGTGCTTCAGGGGTATTTAAATTATTATTCATTTTTTCAAGTACCAGGGCGTAGTAGGTGTCATTTACGCTGCCATTCGGATTTTCTTGCATCATAAAGGCACTAATTTTATTCCACGCTTTTTGCGCAGCATTCAGAGCATCCCAAGTAAAATTTTGGAACGATTGATACTGCGCCGTAAGAAAGAATAATCGAAGTGCTGCAGGAGCAATTCCTTGAGCAATAATTTCATCAAGAATAATATCGTTTTTTAGCGATTTTGAAATTTTTTCACCGCCGACGTTTAAAAAATTATTGTGCAGCCAGTACCGAACATACTCTTTTCCGGTTGCTGATTCCGACTGGGCAATCTCGTTTTGGTGATGCACAGGGATGTGGTCAATACCGCCCGTGTGGATGTCGAAGGTTTCTCCTAAATACTTCATCGCCATCGCCGAGCATTCAATGTGCCAGCCGGGGAAGCCGTGCCCAAAAGGTGCTTCGTAGCCAAGCTCGGCATCAAACTTCCACAGAGCAAAATCACGCGAATTCTTTTTTTTGGAGTTCACGATCCGTTGATGCTCTTCAGTTGCTTCTTCTTTAGGAAGCCGGGCAAACTCGCCATAGGTTGACATCTTAGTCGTGTCAAAATAGATGCCGTCATTAGTAGCGTAGGTAAAGCCTTTTTCAATGAGTATTGCCACAAGAGCAATATCTTCTTGAATATGGTCGGCAGCGCGGGGGAGTACCGTTGGGGTAATTATTGAGAGTTTTTCTATATCATCTTTAAATTTTTCCAGGTATCGAGTGCCGAGCTGGTACATTGCCTCCATAGTGAGCGGTAAGTTTTCTCGCTTAAGCGCCTTGGTCATTCTATCCTCGCCTTCATCGCCATCACCAACTAAGTGTCCGATGTCGGTGATGTTAATTACATGCTCTACGGCGTACCCGTTTGCGATGAGTGTTCGCTTTAATAGGTCAGCAAAAACGTAGGCGCGCAAATTTCCAATATGTGCTGGTCCATACACGGTTGGACCACAGGTGTACATCCCCACCTTACCGGGGGTAATTGGGGTAAACGCTTCGAGTTTTCTGGTTTTAGTGTTGTAGAGAATTAGAGCCATTTTCTGATGCGGAAAAAGATGAACATGATAATAGCGGTAATGGCCATTGCTGCGATAACAAAGTAAAAATCTTGCAGACCGCGAATAAAGACGAAGTCGGCATTCATGCCGAATATCCCCGTTATAAGGGTGAGCGGCAGCATCACGAATGTCATGACCGTAAACGTTTTCATAATATCGTTTGATTTACTAGTGAGGAGTGAATCATTTGTCCGCTGCAGTTCAGAAAGCATGTCGCGATGCCCCTCGAGTAGGCTGTGCACCTTGTTAAACTCGGCGGTAATTGCCGAAGCATAGTAGCCGTACTCAGTGCCAAAAAATTGCTTACTGGCTATCTCATACGAGTGCAATATGTCAGCATGAAAGCGGATTGCCTGTTTGAAGTCGAGCAGTTTTTTACCCGTTGCGGCAATGGTGCGCACCATCCGCGCTTCATGCCCGGCGTATATTTCACGTTCAATTGATTGAAGTGTTTTTGTAATACTTTCAAGTTCGTGGAGCGAGTGCCGATAGAGCTCTTTGAGCATCTGCATAAAAATAATACCTGCGTGCCCCGGCAGCTTGCTTTTGTCCATGACTGAATGCGTTTCAAATATTTTTGAAAAATCGTGTAGTGGGTCGATGGTTTCGTAGCGGGCAGTAATCAAAAAGTGCTCGCCAATGACAAAATCAACTTCTTGCTCAACCGAAACACCATGCGTAACATGCGGAAAGTGGAGAATGACGTAGAGCAAGTTTTCGTATAAATCTACTTTTGATCGCAGAGTATTTGAAACAAGCTCTTCTCCTACCAGGTGCGGGAGGTCAAACTCATCCATAATATGGCGTACTTCTTCCTGGGTAGGAGACTCAAGGTCAACCCACACAAGCTCTTTGTACTGGTAGCGAGATATCATCGCCTTAAAGTATAGCACTCTTGGCAAAAAGAGGCTTCCTGCTTGCATTTTTTGTGCCGCTCTGTATAATACCGAGACTCATTTATGGCTACGAAACAAGCAAAAAAAGCAGAGAATACCGAATTTGCTGTTATTAAAACAGGCGGCAAGCAGTACCAGGTTTCAGTAGGTGATGTTATTACTATTGAAAAACTGAAAGGAGAGCCAAAGAAAGGCGATAGTGTTGTTTTTGATGAAGTGTTAATGGTAGAGAGCGGTGCTGCAACCACTATCGGCACACCCTTTATTGCCGGTGCCACCGTAACCGGAACAGTAGAAATGGTGGGTAAGAAGCCAACTGTAACCGTTATTAAGTACAAGGCAAAGAGCCGATACTTCAAGAAAAACGGTCACCGCCAGCCGTACTGTAAAGTAAAAGTTACCGCGATTAAGTAAATTTATTTGAAAAAACCGAGAAATTAT
>DATIBQ010000092.1:0-2753 GCA_035457445.1 Minisyncoccota bacterium | reverse complement strand
CATAGCGAGAAACATCGCTCACTTTTCCGTACTCGTTAAGATCAAACGAGGGCACGTGTGCAAGCGCCAGTATGTCGCCCGTGTGCGGATCCATCACAATGCCGCCCACCCCATCACTCTGCCACTGGCTCTCTACGCGCTCAACTGCGGCTTCAAGCATGCTTTGGACTGATGGTTCAATAGTGGTTACTACATCACCAATGGTTTGCTTATTTTTAAAAATAGTTGACTGCAAATTTGCAAATATTTCTGCAAAAAAGTTTACATAAAAACTGTCGGGGTTTCGGGTGAGTACTTCGTTATAGGATCGCTCGAGCCCGTAGCGCCCTAAAAGAGTATCTTGCTTGTACGAAACAAAACCGAGCGTTTTTGCAGCAAGTGAACCACCGGGGTAAAAGCGCCACTTCTCTTTAAAAATAGAAACGCCCGGAAGTTCAAGCGCGGTAATCGCATCGGCATTCGCTTTAGAAATACGATTTGCGATTTCCTCGTATGGATCATTTTTTTTCGCTGCTCGTGAAAAAAAATCCTGCCGGTCAAGTTCAATGTACTGACGAAGCGCGCTGTACACTGCTTCACTATCGGTAATTTGTGCTGGAGCAATGGCAAGCTTAAACCCCGAGGCTACCGTTGCTGCAGCAACGGTAGTTCCGTCTCGCTTTGTAAAATAAATAGTACCGCGGTCAAACACACTGCTTGAAGGGGTAACGTACTGCCGTTCGGCGCGCTCGGTAAACTTTCCCGCTTGCACCACCTGGAGCATAAACAGGCGGACAGAAAAAAGTGCACCCAAGAGGATGACGAGTACCATCACAATCTGTATTCGAGTACGGTGAATGTTAGCGGTCTGCATTGAATGCAAATCCAGTTCCTCGAGTAGAGAAGCTTACCTCATGGCTCTCGGCAAGTCCGAGCGCATACGCCTCTTGCCGGGTAAGGCTCCGATCAAGCGCGAGGTAGGAAAGCTCCTCTGCACTGATGTCAGAGAGAAGCTCTTTTACCTCGTGGTCGAGGCGCTGTCGCTCAACTACTGAAAACGTGATCGAACCCACACAGTACACGTAGGCAACAAAGGTAAGCCCGATGAGCGCCCAGAGCGCCTTGGTCGAATGGGCAAGCAGTCCTCCGTTTGAAAAGAACTCGTACTGTTTAATTGTGGTTGCCATACTGCGGATCATAGTTTTTCTATACTGCGGAGCTTCGCGCTCCGTGAGCGGGGGTTACTAATAAGTTCTGCTCGTTTTGGCACGAGCGGTTTTTTGGTGATAACGCGTCCAAACTGTTTTTGATGATATGAGGCAAAAGCACGCTTGACAATACGGTCTTCTAAACTGTGAAAGGTGATAATCGCGAGTCTGCCACCCGCCGGCAGTGCTGAAAACCAGTTTGTGATTGCTGCTTCCAGTACGCCGAGTTCTTCATTCACTGCGATGCGGATTGCTTGAAACACACGCGTTGCGGGATGGGTCTTCCCTCGTCTGCCGATGGCAGCCTCAACAAGTGCTGCAAGCTGCCCGCTTGAAGTGATGGGTGTTTTTTCTCGAGCAGTAACAATTGCACGAGCAATGGTGCGCGCCCGGCGCTCTTCACCGAATCCTTTAAAAATGGTTTCAAGTGTTTCTTCGCCCCAGCCATTCACCACATCGTACGCACTGGTATTGGTGTGCGCACCGGCAGCCGAGAAGGTCATTCGCAGCGGAGTATCTGAACGAAATGAGAATCCGCGCGTGTCTTCTAAAAGTTGAAAAGTACTCGTCCCTAAATCCAGGAGCACACGGTCGGCATGTTCCACACCGGCAGCTGCAAGTATCTCGCTCGCGTTTTTAAAATTCTGGTGCACAAACTGTACCGTGCTCGGGTACTGCGCTGCTTTAAATCGCTCCTCCGCCTGCTCGTCGAGATCAACGCAGATAATGCGCACTGTTTCGCCAAACTGCTTCAAGAGTTCATTCGTATGTCCGCCGCCGCCGTAGGTACCGTCAACAACTACGTTGCCGGGCTCGACTGAAAGTGTATCTATTGCCTCATGTAAAAGAACGGGTATATGCATGATTACAATGCGCCAACTGAACCAAGTTTTTCGGCGAGTGCATCAGCCCTGCCCTCGATGTCTCGCTTGTACTTGTCCCAGGTGCCTGTATCCCACAGTTCAATGCGGTTGTGGACACCAATAATGGCGACCTTTCCCTGTAAGCCGGCTTTTTCTTTCAAAAAGTCTGGAATCAGCACTCGGCCAAGAGTGTCAAAACTAACTTCTACTGCGCCGCCGAACAGGTACCGGTGGAACGAGCGGTTGTCCGCCTGTAGCAGGCTCGATTCTGAGAGCCGGGCGGAAATGGCTGCCCATTCCTTGGTGGTAAATACGAACAAACACTGATCGAGTCCGGGAGTAATAATCACCGTCTTCCCCACCTCCTTGCGGAATTTAGCAGGAAATGAAAGGCGATTTTTATCATCAAGTGTGTGTAGGTATTGTCCGATTATCATGCAAATTTATTTTTTCCACTTCTTTCCACTTGATTACATTGTATACCACCCACTACCAGCTGCAATATGGGGATAACTAAAAATCCCCTCCAAGTGGAGGGGATTTTTAGAGAATTATTTAATTTCTAAAATTTTATACTCAATTTCGCCTTTGGGGCTGTGGACGAGTACCTTGTCGCCTACTTTTTTATTGACAAGCGCCGTGCCGAGCGGTGATTTGTATGAAATTTTACCCGAGAGCATGTCGGTTTCTTCGCTCCCCACCA
>DATIBQ010000091.1:0-4797 GCA_035457445.1 Minisyncoccota bacterium | reverse complement strand
TCAATGACTGCCACTCCAATCCCGCGCACTCTTGCGCTTACTATGTACGGCGACCTTGACCTCTCGCTTCTTGATGAAATGCCGGTGGGACGAAAACCAGTACTCACCACTGTTGTTTCTCCTGCTAACCGCGCAGGTGTGTATGAAGCAATCAGAGCACAGCTGCGCGAAGGGCGACAGCTCTACATTATCTGCCCGCGCATTGCCGAAGCAGATCCGAGTATACTCGGCAGCTTGCAGGCAAAGTCGGTTACTGAAGAAGCGAAGCGAATTCAAAAAGCTGTTTTTCCAGAATTTTCAATCGGCACACTGCATAGCAAGATGACTAAAGAAAAAAAGGAGGCAGCAATGAGTGATTTTGTAAACCATAAAACCGATATCTTGGTTGCAACTTCAGTTATTGAAGTCGGCATCAATGTACCAAATGCGACCATAATTATCATTGAAGGCGCAGAACGATTTGGGCTCGCCCAGCTCCACCAGCTGCGCGGACGCGTTGCCCGCAGCAGCATCCAGGCGCACTGCTATTTATTTGCTGATGCAAAAACTGAAAAAACTGCCGAACGGCTGCGATTATTCACCAAAGCAAAAAATGGGTTCGAGCTTGCCGAGTACGACTTGGCACTGCGCGGTACTGGTGAACTCTCGGGACTCAAACAATGGGGCGTGTCAGACTTGGCAATGGATTCGCTCAAAAATATAAAACTGGTTGAAGCAGCTCGCGAAGAGGCAAAAAAGCTGCTCGCACAAGATACTACCCTCTCTAAATACCCACTCTTGCAAGTTGCCATCAAAAAAACAGAAAACATGCATTTTGAATAATCACTGCAAAAAACAAAAACACCCGCCAAAGCGGGAGTTTTTATAGAACGTATACCTGCCCTACATCTTCATCCCGCCCTGTTGCGGAGGCATTTGCATTGCTGGTTTACTTCCTGAAAAACCTGCCCAGAGTGCGATCGCTGCAATAACGAGGTGGAGTACGTTGTCGGCCAAGTTCACACTAATGAGTCCGAGTACGGTTCCACTCAGGAAGCCGAGTACGGTAACTAGTGCATAGACAACACCAAAAACCTTAAAGTAGGTTTTTGCACCCGATTCGCTCTTGCCGAGCCATAATGCCAATACACCTGAAAGGAGGTGAATGATATTGTGGAGCGAATCAACTTCGAATATGCCGAGGAGGTGCCCATTGCCGGTAATGCCTGGAACAAATCCAAGCACTCCAATGATGAGGAACACCCACCCGAACAGTTTTGCTAGTTTTTGTGTATTCATAAATATAAGAAAGTGAATCCACTCGATTACCATGCATGACCATTGCAGGAGTAATCGTATATAGTATATCGCGTTTGTAAAAAATAATAGAACAGTAATCCACAACAATTCAAAAGCTGTACACGTTTAATAAATTAATACATAAAAAAGAGCTCAATGAGCTCTTTAAATATTTGATGACAGGTATCATGCATTAAGAATTGTTTGAGCTGCCGATATTTCAGAACGCTTACTTTTAGTAATGAAATCACGGCGCAATCCTCGTAACTCTTCATTCATACGAATCATTCCCTGAATATCTGAAGGTGAACTAAGGTATCTGCTCTTGCCCTCTTTCTGTAAGCGGTTTCTGATTTCTTCTGTTCGGTTTATTCTTATAATCATAAGTCCTATTTAAATGTAGGTGGAAATAAAATAATCAATTTCAAATTTAGTTTGCTTTATTTTCTTCTGCTTGTCAAAACGGGTGGGAGTAGATGGACTCGAACCATCGACCACCGAGGTATAAGCTCGGCGCTCTACCAACTGAGCTATACTCCCTGTGGTAGCTTTAAACCATGGCAATTCTATAGTGATTTTTGGAAAAAGAAAACCCCGTCGCTGATGCGACGAGGATGTGAATTTTATTTTAATTGTACATGACTCCAGTTAGAGCCTCCTTTGATGCGGTAGATAGTCATTGTACTGACATCGTACTTTGCCGCTAATTCTTTAATGGTAATGCTTCGGTTCTTATTAGCAAGAACTTTTTTAATATTCTTTACCTGAGCAGCAGTGAGCTTCAAACCCTTGGTACGATTCGCCTGTGCTTTTTTGTACGCAATCTTGGCAGGACTCCGCTGCGCATGCGCGTGCATTTCATCAGCCGTTACCCATTTCAAATTTTTAACTCGATTATCAAGTTTTTGATGGTTCAAGTGAATAACAAACCTGTGACGAGATGATGGTTTCTTTAAAAACAATTTCGCCATTTCGCGGTGAATATACAAAACGCAACAGATTTCTAAATGGCAGAAGTTTAGTATTCGGTAGCCGCTAGTAATTGACCCTTGTAACAATTTTCCGTTTTCTGGTGTTTCTCTTTGGCGAAAACTACGAATACGACCAAGTGAAGAAACTGCGTACGCTCGCCGCGCATTTTTCTGTCCAGGAAATTTTAATAATGACCATATTTCTTTTTGTACCATACATAAAATTTTTCTTAAAAATACTCAATTTTAAAAAATTGTCAAGAGCATCAGCAAGTGTACGTTCCTGCTACAATAGCTACATATGACAAACGAATTTGTAGCAAAAAAAATTGGGGAACTGGTAGCATTTACTATGGTAAGCGGTGAGATTCTAGATCGGGGCGGTGCACCGCTCCTCGAGAAGCTCGGACAAGAAACAGTGCTCGATATTACTGAAAAAAACCAGCTCCATGGCGAAACACTGCGGCGTTTTGCAGAAGAAGCTGGCGTGCTCGACACGGTAACTGCAAAAACAGAAAAGACCGCAGAAAAACTGCGGAAACTACACGAAGTGTACATTGGCGATGCCTGGCAAAATCCGGTTGAGGTGTGCGAGTGGCTCGGTTTTTTTGAAGGGGCAGCAATTGTACACTGGGAACTGCTCCGCGGTGCAGCAGCAACAATAAATAATGAAGCACTGCTTGTGCTTACCGAAGAAGCAGTTACCTACCACTACGAGCTGTTAGAAAAATTCGGCAGTGAACTTGAAGAAGTAGGGCAGGCAAAAGCAGCTGATTAAAGATTTTCAAGATACTCTTTGAGCGGTACATCTTCTCGATGTATCTTTTTTGCATGGGTTTTTCCTACATACCGCCAGTGCCACGATTCTCCGCCGGCTCCTCCTTTATTAGCATCACCCTGCCCCGGGCGGTAACTCTGCACAAAGCCATATTCCCAGGCATGCTCCTGGAGCCAAGTATACTCGGGGCTTTCAATAAATTTTACCGGCACCGTCCCTGAAGTAAAATCAATCGTCGTTCCCAGGTGGTGCTCCGATTGCCCAACCGCAGCAGCAATACTATCCCCTCGCTCCTGCAGGTTCTGCCGCTGCATCGCTGCATCACGAAAGCCCGAGAACACATGCGCTTCTACTTTTTCTTTTTTCATCGCGGTGAGCATGCTCTGGTACGCAGTGTATGTTTCTTTGGTAAGGCAAATGTCTGCCCCGCCAGTTACCGTACGAGAAATCTGTACTAGGTTATTTGGAATGTAATTTTTTAAATCAACAGTTTCACTCGGAAGCGGGAGTAAAAAATAATCGGCTGCCAACGTTTTTGGTTTTGGACAGCTAAAGGGTACTGCCTTTGCAACAAGTACTGCATCACCCGCAGTGCGCGGGCGCGGTGCCTGCGGCTGATAAAATGTGTTCAGGTCTACGGTCTTTTCTTCAAAAGAAATCTTGCCCTCAGGGGTAATAGTAACGAGTACGAGCCCGCCGCGCATCGTCTCGGGAGAGAAATACTGGTCAAAAATAAAATTTCCAAGACTGTAAAAAATTGGCTTGCCGTTGTATTCTTCGGTGGCTTGAATCACATGCGGGTGTGCACCTACTACCACATCGGCACCAGCATCTACCGCCTGGCGGGCAAGCTTTTTTTGCCGAGCAGTTACCGGATTGTACTCATCGCCAAAATGGAACGATACAAATAAATAATCAGCATGGGATTTTGCATCAGCGATAATTCCTGAGAGATTCGGATCGCTGGCGAGCGCCACGCCGGCAACTTCCGTTTTTGCAGCAAGCCAATTCGGACCAACATCAGTGAACGCCAGAAATCCTATCTTCTTCCCCTGCACCGTCATAATCCTTGGCGCTACCGCATCTGCATAGGTATCCCCTGCACCTGCATACTGGAAACCTGCCCGTTCTAAATACGATAGTGTTTCTACAAATGCATCCTTCGACCAATCACCGACGTGGTTGTTTGCAAACGAGAACACGTCAAACCCTGCCGCCTTGAGCGCCGGCAGTATCTCGGGACTCATCCGAAATGAGTACTGACTCCCCACATTGCGCCCGCCCGCCGCAACAGGACCTTCTAAATTTCCGAATGCAATATCTGCAGCGGCAAGCTCGGGAACATTTGCAAAAAGCGCACCGTAGTCTCCGTTAAAATTCTTTGCCACTGAACGCGCGACCCCGCGGTCGAGCATGATATCGCCTACCAGTGCAACCGTAATCGGCTGCTGCTTTTTTTCCGCTTTCGGCTTTACCGCATGAATACCAACTGAAATTGGCGAGGATGGAGAAAACATTCCCGACCCAACACCAGCCAGAACGAGTATTCCGAGTGTGATCCACAGTGCACGGCGCCGCATAATTTTTTACTGCTCTACTCCAAGATCGAGCTTTGCAGGTTTTTCTTTTTTGAGCGCAATGCCATGAGCAGTAATAATAGCCTCGTACGCATCCTGCTCGAGTGTTTCTACTTCTATCAGCCGCTTGGCAATTGCATCAAGTACTTTGCGATGCTTGGTGAGCACGGTGCGTGCACGCTCTTTCGCTTCT
>DATIBQ010000090.1:0-7275 GCA_035457445.1 Minisyncoccota bacterium | reverse complement strand
AGTGCATCATTGACATCGGTGAGGCGGTTCTGGAAGGTGGTTACCAGGCTCGTGCGGCTCTCAAAATCTTCAAACCGGTCGGCAGCGTCGTTTTCATCAATCTCGCCAATCATCGACTGGTCGGGTGTTGCTTCCCACTTGCTTGTTTCCCCATTAAACAGCGCAATCTGCTTGAGCTCGTCCTCGATCGTTACCTTCTCTTTTTCCAATTTTTCTTTGAAGTGGGTTAGTTCCATGCCCGAAATGGTATCACCCCGCCAGGCTTTTGCAAGTGTGTATTACTAGCGCCCCGTAATAGCCGCATCATATATCTGCTGAAAGGCAGCCGTGTCGGTAGTAACTACAACGCTCTGATTGGTGATAAACCCGTACAGGAACACCGGAACCTCTGCTCCCGGCTTTCGCAGTACCCGTAGTGGCGCGTTGCTTACATAATCATCGGCAAAGGGTGTTTTAAAAAGTGCCATGAGCTCGCTAATCTCGATACCGAGCGCTCGGTATAAGCCGCGCAATAGTTCTGGTTCGGCAAGCCGCAACTGTGCCGTGAGCGCTTCCTGATCTTTCCCGGTGAGCAGTACAAATGGTACGACGGTAGTTCCGGTTGCAATCGCACCTAGTTGGAGTGCAATGGTTTGCTCGCGCAAGCCAATAGGAATTGCTCCTTCGCTAAATTTTAAAAATTCGTCAGGCGAGAGCGGTTCGCCAGCAGCAGTGATGAGCGGAATAACAGTTGGTGTGTTCAGTTCAAGAGTCGCAGTCGTTCTTAAATGTTGCACTGTTTCCCGAATATCTGTTGTAGTTGTATCAATTGGTGCGAGTTGTGAAAAAATAACCGGTTGTTCTACACGCTCTATGGGTACCGGCTGTGCTTGTTCAAACCGATCCCAGATAAACCAGAGTACCGCACCGCTCACCGCAAAACAGAGCATCGTGCCGAGCACGAATACCCAGTTTGTTTTTTTCTCTTCTTCGGCTTGTTTAATAACCGTCTCTTTCTCACGCGCCATACTAAGCAGCTCTTGTACTTCGGCTGCATCGGTTGTTTGCATTGCCTTTGCTAAATCTTCCGAGTATGAGTGTGCGAGTGTTGCGTGGGGCGGCGCTGCAGGTGCAGGAGGTACCGCTGCTTCAGGAGTACTATTCGGTGCTACTGGTGGCTGTTGTTTCTCTGGTTCCATTCCGTTTGTTTAATACCCAATCAAATACTTTTTGTTCTGTACTGAAAGGTCAAGAAAGTCATCAGCTGCTTCACGCAATTTGCCTGATGCTGATTGCCCAAACGCAACTGCTTCAACCTGTACGCCGTGGTGGAATTTTAAATAGTTGCAGAGCGGTACAAAATCGCCGTCACCCGAAATAATAATAATCGCATCAAGCTTTGGCGCCATTGCTACGGCGTCAATCGCGAGCCCAATGTCCCAGTCTGCTTTCTTCGAGCCGTCGTAGAAAATCTGCAAATCTTTTGCTTTTGTTTCAATGCCATTTTTTGAGAGCGCATCGAGGAATGCCTTCTCGTCTTCGTTCTCGGTTGTAATAACGTACGCAATAGCGCGAATAAGCTTGCGTCCCGCAAGTGCATCCTTTACTACGTTTCCAAAGTTTACCTTTCGCTTATATAAATGCTTTGCCGAGTGGTAGAGGTTTTGCGTGTCAATAAAAATGCCCACGCGTTGATCTTTTTGTTTTATGATTGCCATGTAAAAAGTATATTGTTTTATTTTTAAATATGCTACTGTTTTAGTAAGAAAATTAAAATGATTATGGAAGGAGATGCGTAAAAAATAATATGCACATCAAACTAACAAGCTCCCCATAAGGGAGCTTGTTTTTGTTATGACTTCACAATCTTCAAGGCTTTCTCGTATCGCGGCTTGTCTTCTTTCTCAAGACCTTTTAAATGTCCGCGTCGGTCGGCAACCATTTTAATGAGGCCGCGCCGTGAGTGGTTGTCCTTCTTGTGCTTCTTCAGGTGGAGTGCCAGCTTGTCGATAGCTTCTGAGAGGACTGCAATTTGCACATCGCGCGAACCAGTATCCTTCTTATGGAGCTGGTGCTTTGCGATGACCGCCTGCTTTTTCTTTGACGTTAGCATAAGAGCATTGTAATACAGTTTTATAAAAAAAGCAAGTACCCTCTGTCGCACAATAATTGAACAGCCAGTATACTCAATGTATGAAGATCGAGGATGCGAAGCGGCAGTTTTTAGAGTACATCGAGATCGAGAAAGGTCGCAGCCAGCTTACGGTGCGCAACTACGAGCACTACCTGCGCCAATGTTTTGAGCAGATGCAGATTAAAAAAGTTTCAGATATCACTGAAGAGTGTGTGCGCCAGTTTCGCCTCAAGCTTAACCGTAGCTCAGGCAGAAAGGTGAAGGGTCAGGTGAGTGGCACGATGAAGAAAGTTACTCAAAACTACTACATGATCGCACTCCGCTCATTTTTAAAGTACTGGCGCAAGCGCGGTGTTGAAACGCTCACGCCCGATGCAATCGAGCTTGCAAAAGTTGGCGCGCGTGATCTCGACCTCATCTCGCTCGACGAGCTCTCTCGCCTCCTCAAAGCGCCGGTGGGAGACGATATAAAAGTTTTCCGTGACAAAGCAATTTTAGAACTTTTTTTCTCTACTGGTCTCCGTTTAGCTGAGCTCGTGTCGCTGAACCGTGATCTCGATCTCTCAAAAGATGAATTTTCAATCCGTGGTAAGGGTGAAAAGGTGCGAGTGGTGTTTCTCTCAGACGATGCTAAAGCAGCAATTAAAAAATATTTGAGCGCACGCAAGGATATGGACGAGGCGCTCTTCATTGATGAGGCAAAAAATGGTTCAGCTCGAAAAGGAGATAGGAGGCTCACCCCCCGCTCGATCGAGCGCCTGGTAAAACACTACGCCATCAAAGCAGGCATTTCAAAAAAAGTAACGCCGCACGTGCTCCGCCACTCATTTGCTACCGACCTCCTCTCAAACGGCGCCGATATCCGCAGTGTGCAGATGATGCTTGGGCATGCCAACATTGCTACCACGCAGGTGTACACGCATATTACCGATCGCCAATTAAAAGAAATACACAAGAAGTATCACAGTAAGAAATAAACACCAGGGTTGGTTTTCTTGACAAAATATATTTTACGTAGCAAAGTACGAACAGGTCATTTTGCCTACCTATAAGTGGCAGATTCTTTTAAAACTAAGTATATGAAAAGAAAAATAAAAGTGGTTTTTGGCTGGGGCTTCGCTCTAGCCACTCTCTTTTTAATCGGTGTTTCTATTACTGCTCTAGAAAATAGAAAACCGCACCTATTGCAGTTAGAGATAAAGCAGATTGTGGTGCAGAAAAAAGCTTTTTCTCTTCTTGAAGAGAGTGAGTATGGAAAACACACCTCTTTAAGAGAGATACGGGAAGTATTGCTTGGGATAAAGAGTGGTAATTCCTTTTTTACTTTCCCCGACTCAACTTTCCGAGATATTGTGCTTTGGCATGTGCAAGGAACCTTACGAGAAAAAAGTGTAGCGGATGCACTGAAACATTCTACCTATCGCAGTATTACTCCGAACGAAAAACTGTACAAAGCACGGTATACCGGCGGCAGGTTTCTTTCGTGGAAACCATACCTGCCCTCTGTTGGAGAAAAAGCGCTCTATCATAAACCAACAAAACTGCTTTGGTTCTCCGGATCCACCTGGGAGCTACTGTATCCAGAGAAAAATTTTTAAAAAACACTTAAAAATAAGCCCCGCAAATACTGTGGGGCTTATAAATTACGAGGTAATTCTAAGCTATTAAACCTATACGGAATACTTGACTTTATATCTTATTTATGCTAATATGAATCCAGTAATTTCTTTGTTAAACAACTTAAAAATAGTCTAAATGAAAAATTTTTTTGTTTCTCTCTCCGTTTTATTTTTAATTACCTTAACAGCAGGTTGCGAAAATAAACATGCTGCAGCAGCAAATATAGAAGCTACAGCTCCTGTTGAAGCTGAAAAACCGGTACCAAAACTCAGTGTCGTAACCCCCGCAAGTGTTTTTGTTGGACCGCTGGACGGCTCTGAATGGGGCGGCAATAGTGAAATAGGAAAATATAAGGAGGAGGTGATAAATTTCCCCTTGGTAATTGAGATTTCAGGAAAAAAATATCCGCTTATTGTTTCTACTTCAGATGAATGGTTTCCGGAAGGAGAAGTGGGGACGGAAACGAAAGATCCTGGAAGAACCGAGGCTTTAAAAGCACTATGGGATGAGCTGAAAAAGAAAAAAGCTGAGGATTTTTCAGTCACCAAGACGGACGACGAAAAAATACTCAAGGTTGTTCTCAATCCTGTGTACAAAGAAGGTAAAGACGGTCAGGTTGGAGAAATTGTTTCGCCGGAAAGATTAATCTGGGGACAATAAAACTCATTTTTAAGTTTAGTTAATTGTAAGCCCCGCAAATACTGTGGGGCTTTTTTGTTACAATGCTCTGTATGAAACTCATTTCGTGGAACGTAAACGGTATTCGGGCAGTGCATAAGAAGGGCTTGCTAGTGCCGTTTATTAAGGAATACCAGCCCGATATTCTGTGTTTGCAGGAAACAAAAGCCGAGCAACACCAGTCTGAAGTTGATTTGCCGGAATACGAAGAGTACTGGAACTCGGCATCAAAAAAAGGGTATAGCGGTACGGCGATTTTTACCAAAGAAAAACCGCTACAAGTACTATTCGACTTCCCTGAGACAATCACTAAAAAATATAAGCTTGCTGATACGTACGGCGACCCAAACCAAGAGGGACGTGTTGTTGCCGCTGAATTTAAAAAATTCTTTGTGGTAACGGTATATACGCCGAATGCGAAAGATGACCTCTCGCGCATTCCCCTGCGGCACAAGGGGTGGGATCCAGCATTTTTAGAATACATGCAGCTGCTTGAAAAAAACCCTTCGGCAGGTTCAGGACAAAGAAAACCCGTTATTTTCTGCGGAGATTTAAATGTGGCACATACTCCTGATGATCTTGCTCGTCCAAAGGAGAACGTGGGCAACAAAGGATTTACTGATGAAGAACGTGAAGGGATTCAAAAATATATTGATGCAGGTTTTGCCGACACCTTTCGCCTGTTTACCCAGGGTAACGGGCACTACACATGGTGGAGCCACTTTGCCGGTGCTCGCGCACGAAATGTGGGTTGGCGGATTGATTACTTTTTTGTGAGCGAGCAATTAGTGTCAAAGGTACAGAAAGCTGAAATTTTACCGGATATTCTTGGTTCAGATCATTGTCCTATTTTGCTTGAAATAGATATATAAAAAAACCGCAGAAGAGAAATCTTTCTGCGGCAAAATGTGTATACATTACTCATTCTCTACTTCTCCCTCTATTTTTTTACTTACTGCAACCAAGATGCAGGGAGAGAAGCAGAAAGAAGCTATTTTGGTAGTATCAGGAAGTGGAACTTTATTCCATCCAGGTATTCGCTGTTCAATTTTATAAGAAAAAATATCGCTAATGGGATTTCCTACCGGTTGATAAATTTGCATACCCCGTTTTTTTTGGTTAACAAGGTAGGGAGTAGTAACATCTACCAGAGAGTTTTTTGGCAGAATAACTATTTTGTTTGTGGTGCAAAAATCGACAATTTAAGCTATTGAAGGCTTCTCATGTTTGCCGATTTCAATTATTACAATAGAAACACCTTTGTGTTTAGAGGTTATTTTTCTATATTCCATGATATAAATTTTTGTTTACTCTACATGGTTACCGTTAAAAATCAAATAGACTACCTATTCGCATGGATAAAAAAACCACGGAGCATGCTCCGTGGCGTAGTTTTCTAAGTAGCAAAAATCTTTGGAGTCAAGCCCCCGCTACGGCGGATGTCGTGATCTCCTGAAGAGGAGCTTTTTTCGGTAACCATTGTTACCAAGTAAATGAATGGGTTCCCCCGCACGCAGGACAAAGAAAATCCCCCCTTTCTTCACTCCTGCGTGTTGCGGTGAGGCGGCATTAATAGGAACTTCAAATAGTATGATCCCACTCACAGCCAACAGGGTAGGCTCTGTGATTGTAATTTCAAGTAAAAAACAGAGAAAAAGAACGGTAATTAATTTTTGCATAGAGTAAGAACGATTTCCCATACTATAGCAAAGATCGATAAAATCTATATAAAACAAAAGCCGCCCTATAGAAATAGGACGGCGTTGTTGATCGTACCCTTTAAAATAAAACGTTTACTATAGGAATATATATAGATATAGGTAATATTTTCTTGGTCCGTATATTACGCAGAGTTTTTCTGTCTAGTGTTACTTCACCCCGTGCTTTTTGCGGAGTTCCTCTAGTTCCCCCTCATTTGCCTCCTCTTTTCGCTCCTTTCCCTTCTCGCCGAGAGTTTTTAAGTCTTTATCTTCTAATTCGTTTAAGTCGAGGACTCGCTCTTTGAGCTGCTCTATGGTGTTCAGTTTTGGGTTTTCGAGTACTTCTTCAAGGAGCGCGTGGAGTATCCAGCCCATGCGGGGTCCGGGTTTCATGTGTAACGTCTCCATAAGGTAGGTGCCGTCAATAGCGAGCTGTCCCACGGTTATAGGATCACGGAGCGCTTCTTCGATCATGGCGTGGTACTTGCGCAGCCGGTATGGCGCTTCTTTCTTTTTCATCCCTACCCGGTCGCATTCACGAACCTCCATAAGAAGCCAAATCTGCTCTGCTCCAACGTTCCGGATAATCCGGCGAACAGCCGAAAGGGTAATTTTCTCGGTATCCGAGAAAAACATGTGGTTTCGCACCAGAGTTGTTACACGGGAAACCGTTTCACGTGAAAATTTGAGTCGTTCCAGGATCTTTTTGGTCATCCGAGCTCCTACTACCTCGTGTCCAAAGAAAGTGTACTTATCCTTAGTGCGATCGTATCGGCGGGTAGCAGGCTTGCCAATGTCGTGGAATAGAGCTGCCAGTCGGACTTCGGTCGAGAATCCCTTATCGGCAGCATGCTGAAGGGCGTGAAGCAGGTGTTCAAAAACATCGTATATATGTGCTCCCTTCTGTTCACATCCGACACCTTCTAAGAATTCAGGCGCAACCGAGGTTAAAAGTCCTGTTTTTTGAAGCAAGCCAATGCCCGTGCTTGGGTTTGGTGATTCTATTATTTTTATAAATTCATCCCGAATGCGCTCGTGAGAAACCTGTGCAGGAGTCCTGCCTGCGAAACAAGCGCCTCGAATGTTTCATGTGAAATGGTAAAGCCAAGCTGGCAGCTGAAGCGAACAGCTCGGAGCAGGCGCAAAGCATCTTCTTGAAAGCGA
>DATIBQ010000089.1:0-5433 GCA_035457445.1 Minisyncoccota bacterium | reverse complement strand
TATCGATATCGAGTCAGGCACTAACAACTGTGCCATCACACCACTTGCCAGACATATACTAACAAGTAGGAAAAAAGCATTTTTTTTCATCAGAAAAAATTTATAAGTTTTCAAAAAATATCCTCGGCTATAACTATAAATACATTTTACCGGAAGTCAATACTTCTCTTGTTCATAAGAAAATCCCCTGTTTCAAGGGGATAATGGTTAAAACTTATTTAATTTACTCTTTTATGAGCTTTTTCTTATAAAGAAACTCACCAAATTCACTAGTGACCACCAGATGATAGGTGTCAGGAAAAAATTTAACTGGCGGTGCACCTTCTAGTATAGGTTTAGTAATATTCGCTACATTTACCCCTTCCACAAGTTGCCAACGCAATAATCCGATTACCGCCTTGCTTGAATTAAATAAAGTACAGATAACCGCTGTCTTTACCGGGGTTTCCATTTGCATTTTCAGTGAATCTCCAGAGGAATTCATCTGAACACCTAGTTTAATCTTGTTTTCCATCGTAATCGTAATGGTTTTTGGTTAAATATAAAGAAAAACTTAAGAAACATTATATATAATTTAAATTAAAAGTCAATGACTCGGTAAAAAAATCCCCCGCGTGTACTGCGGGGGCTGTTAGTAGAACATTAAACTAGTTGTTTCGGTAGTATATTCCAAAAAATAGAGGAGTTTACCTTAACCGGATCTGACTGAAACAACTCTTCTACTGCTTCAGTAAAAGAGTCCCCAAATCCTACTCGCTGGCATAAACCTGGCAACCGAGAAATTCGTTCTATACTCAGAGAATCTAAACGAATAGTATTTTCAGACGGTTTGGACATCCAAACCTGCGCTCCGTTTATAAGAAAGCGATCAAACTGCTTTGGTTGCCCAATAGCAAGCGAATCTGGGTACCGATCATTTGCCCTGTCCTTTACAGAAGAATCTCCGGTAATTTCAGACCCAAGTAACAGGCAGAGGTGCGCAAAACACTTGTACGATACCACTGTCCGCTCTTCTCCTGTGCCATGAGTAAAAGTCGCAAAGTAAGTATATTGCTGGTGGCAGGCAAAGCTGATGTAGGTATCCTTAGAAAGATACCTCTCTAAATATGCGATATCGATACTATTTACAGCGTATATCATAAAAAAGATTTTTAACGATACTACCCTAAAATTGCATTTATTGATAGTCTACACGGTATGGATAGTAAAACACTGTACAATACCATCTGCAAAGCACCATTTTCTATTTCTACCGACACCAGAACTTTGCAGGAAGGGCAATGTTTTTTTTGCTTACGAGGAGAAACATTTGATGGGAACACCTTTGCGGAGGCTGCCTTAGAAAAAGGCGCTCAGCTAGTTGTTGTTGATAATCCTGCCGCGGTTCTAAGCGAAAAATGCATGTTGGTAGAAAATACACTTAAGGCACTGCAAGAGCTTGCGCAGATACACCGTTCACACTTCTCTATTCCTGTTATTGCTATTGGCGGCTCGAATGGAAAGACAACTACCAAAGAGCTTGTTGCCGCAGTGCTCGGTACAGAAAAGAAGGTTCATGTAACAAAAGGCAATTTAAATAACGAAATCGGCGTTCCCCTTACCCTGTTGGCACTGCAGCCTGAAGCCGAAATTGCCATTATTGAAGTTGGTGCAAATCACTCTGGTGAACACACAAAACTTATGGAAATTGTTTCCCCTACCCATATACTCGTTACCAACAACGGCGCCGATCATCTAGAAGGGTTTGGATCGCTTGCAGGCGTTCGCGCGGCAAACAAAGAATTATTTGACTGGGCACGAACGCACAGTGCGCACGCGTTTGTAAACAAAGCATTGCCCGATTTAGTAGCAGATAGCGCTGGCAGCAGCCGAATGCTGTACCCAACTGCCCCGTACAAAAGCACTTCGCACATGCTCGCTAGCCTCGAGTACAAAGGGACACCCATTCACTCAAACTTGTTTGGGTCATTCAATGAAGCAAACATCCTTGCCGCACTTGCTATTGGTGAGCATTTTGCTATTTCGCTTGAAAACATGCAAAAAGCAATTACCACTTACCAGCCTACCCTGCATCGCTCTCAAATATACAAAGGCGAAAACTATGTTGCTGTTTTAGATTACTACAATGCTAACCCCACCAGTATGCAGCTCGCTCTTACGGATTTTATCCAGAGTACTCCTGCCGGCAAACGGATACTGATTTTGGGCGACATGCTCGAGCTTGGCACCGCAGAACAAGCAGCCCATGAAGGAGTACTCTCTTTTATTAAAACAGCTGCAGACCCAAAAGATACTATTTTTTGCATCGGTCCGCGGTTCAAACAGTATGCACCACAGTACCCCTTTCATTTTTTTGAAACTGCCACCAAAGCCCGCCCTGAATTTAACATTATAGAACTTGCTGGAACATACCTTTTTGCCAAAGGCTCTCGCGGCATAAAAGTTGAAGAGGTGATAGAAGAAAAAATCCTGTTTTAATTACATGTATTAAAACAGGATTTAAATTCATTCTGCAGTTGTTGGAACCAGCGGAATGAGAGTTGTTTCGTCATACCCTTCATGGGCAGCAGCGCTACATAAATAAGTATCTCCACCTGCGTATAGAGTTGCAGACTTACCACAAATAGTACACATAGTATGAGGTGGAACTTCTTTTACAAAAATAGGACCAACCATCTCATTCCCTTCGTGGTTTCCAGGAATGTTGCATGTCCGCTTTCCCTCGCTGTCTACGCCAACTGCTGGCACTGAGCAGCACTGACATAGTATAGAAGAAGATTCTTTTGTTAGGGGTACAATGCCGGTATCCATATATCCTCCTTTTTCTTTAGGTTATAGCAGGTTTTTAAGAGAAATGGAAAAGTAAAAGACCTTGCTCATAGCTACGCAGCAAGGTCTTGAGGAGTGCAACATTCAAATTGTTTTTCGAGGATCTTTTTCCAGTCACTGGTTCGACGGATTCGACCGCTGGTAGGAGTGCCGGCAAGTACCGATGGAATAAAGTACTCATCTCCTTGAATCATGTCGGCAAGTGGAAGTGCTTCTCCCATCGGAAACCAGTCCGGGTTTTGCATTTCAGGAGTTGAAACTGGCGTTCCTTGCAGTGGATGTCGGTAGCGATAGAACCACACTTCAAACGAAGGATTTTCTTCTGGAACTTCTTCTACTGTTCCGTTGTAAAACACTACTCGAGCAAAGAGTTCAAGATGCTCAGGAAATATATCTAACCCCGACTCTTCTTTAAACTCTCGCACTGCACAGTCTTCCATGGTTATATCTCCCGCATCAGGATCAAACACACCGCCATATCCTTTGAGTCCAACAATTTTTTTCTGCTGCCAAGCCATGAGCACCTGGTTCGTTGCCTCATTAACACAATAGACGCAAGTTGCTTTTTTCATAGTTACTATTTTACCCGATGGTACTCTCCCCTTCTTATTTTGCAACTTTCACCGCTTTGTCGAAACCACACTATATTCTTTTTTCAATAACCTCGTACACCATTGATCGGTGTCCGATGATAAAAACAAGTACCTGTTTTTTGGCAATACGAAAAACAACCCGATAATCACCGACACGAAGCTTACGGTACCCCGCAAGACTCTGGTGGAGTGGCACTCCGTACAGTTCTGGGTGAGTAGTTAATTTCAGCTCAATCGCTTTTTTGATTCGTTTACGCTCGACCGTACCAAGTTTTGGAATATCAGCCGTTACCACTAGTTTGTGGTAGAAAATCTCATACATACAATTACTTCCACGCAGCTGTGTGTTTGATCATATTCGCCCCCTTTATATCTCGTGATTTTGCAAGCGCTTCAAGCCCGCTATCCTCTTCAAGAGACAGTGCAAAAGAGAGCAGTTCTGCTGCTTTGGTTGCCTCAGGCACCCGATCGCGCTTTGCGCTTTTGGCAATTGCAATTTCAAGCGCCGGATCAAGGGTAATATTTAATCGCCGTTTTGTAGTAGCCATACGTCAAGTGTATCAAAAGTGTATCACCATTGTCAAACCCTATTTCGCCACTTTCACTGCCTCGTCGGACCTGATAAAAGACGATCAGAAAGATAGTCCATTGCAGCTTGCACATGCCTAAGATATACCTGTTGTTCATCGGTAGAACGATATTTTGCACTTAAATAATTGTCGTGAGTTTTTATTTGACTATATGCTTCCTTGATAGCTTCTTTATCTTCTGCCTGTAATCCTTTTGTGAAAGCTTCAGCAATCCATTTAATGACCCGCACCCAATTTTCTGGATTTTCTTTTTGCACTTCATTGTCCAAGGCAAATTTAATCTCAATTACTTCTGCGTTTTCTTTATTCGAATTTACTTTTTCAAAATTATTTCCTTCCATAACCCTATTATAAATCTTACTTTGCAACCTTCACTGCTTCATCGAACTTAATAGAGAGGAGTTTTGAGGAGCCGTCGGCACCCATAGTAACGCCATAGAGGACACTTGCCCGGCTCATCGTTTCGCGATTGTGGGTTACCACAATCAACTGCGAAAACTCGGCAAGTTTCTCAATCATGTCGCCGTAGCGGCGGCTGTTGGCTTCATCAAGTGCTGCATCAGTTTCGTCGAGCACTAAAAACGGCGGCGGGTTTACCTGCGAAATTGCAAACAAAAGTGCAATAGACACAAGTGAGCGTTCGCCACCCGATAGCATCGTGAGCTCTTTTACTTTTTTCTCAGGGAGCGAAACATGAATATCGATACCACGTTCCAAAAATTGATTCTCTTCTCCCTCGGCGAGCTCGGGATCTTCGTATTCCTCGTCAGACTCGGAATCCTCGATTTTCTTCCGTTTCCGCTTTTTCTCCATGGTAATAGAGAGGAAGGCGGAGCCGCCGCCAAACATTGTTTTGAAAAATTCACCAAAGTGTTTATTGATCGACTGCACCCCGTTTGAGAACCGATCATCGAGCGTTTTCTTTAAATCAATAATGAGCATCTGCAAGTTTGCAATGCCCGCCTCGATATCTGCCATTTCACGAGTCAAAAATGCATCACGCTCTTTGGTGTCGTCATACTCCTTAATCACCTCGTTCCCTATCCCGCTGTGCTCTTCGTAGCGGATTTTTAGGCGATCAACCGAACGTTTGAGGTCAGCGAGCGATTCTTGGGGCAGCACCGTTGCAGTATGCAGCGCATGCAAAAAACTTGGACCGAACAAGGATCCGGCTTCTTTTATTTCAGTATCAAAATAGCTACGGCGGGTATCGATCTGTGCCATCGTAACCGAGAGCATCTGAAGTTCCGTTTCGCATCGCTGAATGTCAGAGCGAATCTGAAATCGCGCCTCGCTCGCCCCCTCACGTGCCCGCAGATGCGCCTCGCGGTGCTTTCGTGCTTCTGCGAGCTCACCCTCAACTGCTTCTTGCCGCCGGGTGAGCTTTTTCATCTCGCGTTCAACTTCTTCAAGTTCAAGAG
>DATIBQ010000088.1:0-2855 GCA_035457445.1 Minisyncoccota bacterium | reverse complement strand
CGCCGTTATCAGTCACCGCGAGCTGAAACACGTACGTCCCCGCCGAGAGCCCCGTAATATTTGTATCGGGCAAGAGCGGTGATTGAATTGTTCCTCCCGTTCCTGAAAGTTTCGTCCACAGATACGAGGTAATACTCCCGTCGAAATCCGAACCGCTCCCATCGAGCACCACTGAATTGGTTGGCAATGTAATATTCTGATCAGCACCCGCACTTGCAATCGGCGGAAGATTGCTTGGTCCCCCCTCTTCCTCTGTCCCTCCACCGCCACCCTCTTCTGCAGGAGGAGGTGGTGGACCACACGATTTTGAACTCAGTGGATCATCTGCCGTTGCCATACGTTTTGCGTTGCCAGTTGAGTCAACACACCAGTACCCGCTTTCTGCCTTGAGCGGAAAGAGTACGGCAAACTGAGTTGGATCAGCAACACAAATGTAATCAGTAATTGAAAGCCCCTGCTGCGCAGCAAGCGTAGTAATGATGGTATGTGTTTTTCCTGAGCTGCACACCGTGTTAAACGAGGCAAGTTCAATATATTCGTCAGTTGCACTCGTGCGGACACTTGCCAGTGTTTCTTTGGTTCGAGCATCCTCACCTTTTGCCCGCGAGAGACCGACCGCAAACACAACAATAGCACTAAACAGCGCAAGAATCGCGAGCACCACAATTACCTCTATCAGGGTAAACCCTGCCCGACCCTTCTGTTGTGTACCTTGCTTCATACTGCACTCTGTAATGATTAAAGAGTAAGAAAATTATAGCACGCCTTGCGTTTGTGCCCTCCGTCCGTATAATGGGCTGGTACTTATTTTTTAGAAAAACTATTATGGCACTACTTGAATACAGCGAAGTCCGGGAGCGGAAAATAATACTCTGGGAGGGCGAACCGTACGAAGTTATTTCTTCGCACGTGTTTCGAAAGCAACAGCGCAAGCCGGTAAATGCAACCAAACTCAAAAATTTAGTGAGCGGTAGAGTTGCCGAGGTATCATTTGCATCGTCAGATAAAATTGAAGAAGCCGACATTGCTACCCGCCCCGTAAAATTTTTGTATAAAAACCGCGGCGAGGCATGGTTTGCCGACCCTAAAGACCCAAGCAAGCGCTTCTCACTAAAAGAAGAAATTATTGGTGATAGATTGAGGTTTGTAAAAGAAAACACCGGGCTCGACCTTACGATATTTACCAACGAAGACGACGAGGAAAAAATTATTGGTATTAAAGTGCCGGTCAAAGTTGAATTAAAAATTACCGAAGCACCGCCTTCAATTAAAGGCAGTAGTGTTACCGGTGGCACAAAAATAGTTACTCTTGAAACTGGCGCAACTATCAACGTTCCCCCGTTCCTCAACGAGGGAGAAGTTATCCGCATCAATACCGAGACTGGCGAGTACGTAGAAAGAGCAAACTAAATTTTAATTATAGTGTATAAAAAAAATCCGTCCCGAACATACACGAAGGGCGGATTTTTAATATTTAGAGTTTATTTGCACATTTTCTAAATATAACGAGTGATCCAACAAAGAAGAATGCGCAACCGACTGTCCACCACCACGATGTTCCGGCTATTCGTGTTGTAATGGCTCCAATCATAAAACCAAGGCACGTAAAAGGACTCACGGAAATAATAATAGCAATTCTGCTGCTAACTTTCTTTTCCATAGAAGAACATTTTTGAAAACAGTAACACTCCTATACTAAAAAATCAAAACCCCCACCGTGTTGTTGATGGAATGTTTTTAAATTAATTTTAGGAAACAGTACTGCATTTCCTGCTGCAATAATATACGCGATCAATTTCTCTCGGGTTAATGTTTTAGCGTTATCGTTGGTAGTAAACCATTCAAACGCAACAACGTCTTCTGTTTGAAAATCACGATTAAATTTAAATGATACTGATTTCGAGAATGTTGCACGAATATCACTATTATCTACATGTACCTGAAACACTACACCATTGATTGTTTGGGTGATAAGGTATTGCTCTCCAAAACGAGACCAAGTACCTTTTACAGTTGATGAAAAACTTGAAAGTCTTTCATAGGCGATTTTTATTTTCTCGAAATCGGGGTCTGTTTTAAGAACTCGAATCATTTCCCCTTTGTAATACCCGTTTGGATTTTCAGTACTATGCTTTTTTGGTGCTATGCAACTGACAAGGAATACTACACAAAATAGGTTGATAATGGCTTTTTTCATACTAAAAGTTTTTTAGCACCTTACCACTCCCATATAACAAAAGCAAAAACCGCCCACAAGGGCGGTGTTTGCTTTTCTATTTAAGCGATATAAGGCAAGAGTCCCAAAAATCGAGAACGCTTGATTGCTTCTGCAACGGCGCGCTGGTTTTTGGCAGTAAGCCCCGTGCGCTTGCGCGAGAGAATGCGACCGTTCGGATTTAAAAACCGCTTGAGGTTTTCTAAATCTTTGTAGTCGACAAAGCGAATATTGTTTACGTTAAAAAAATCGTTTTTCATAAATTAGAATGGAATATCTTCAAGGTTAATTTCTTCGTTCGGGTACTCAATCGTATCGAGCTGCTCTTCGGCTGCTGGTGATTTTGCCGATGCCTGGCTTCCCTGTTCTGGTGCGCCGCCGCCAAATCCCGGTTTTGGTCCGAACTGGAAGTTTTCAAGCACAATTTCAGTGCGGTACTTTTTGGTGCCGTCCTGTGCATCCCAGCTGCGCGTTTGAATGCGCCCCTCTACATAGAGCGAGCTTCCTTTTTTGCAGTACTGCTTAATAATTTCAGCCTGCTTGCCGAACACCACAATGTTGTGATATTCAACTGCCTCTTGCTTTGCGCCGTTCTGATCCTTCCAGGTGCGATTTGTTGCAAGCGAAAAACTGGTTACTT
>DATIBQ010000087.1:0-3589 GCA_035457445.1 Minisyncoccota bacterium | reverse complement strand
TGATGCTGCAACACTGCAGAAAATAGCTGCAGATATCGGCGCAGACATAAACACGAATGGGTTAGTAAACCGATACCGGCTCGCCGACATAAAAACGGTACAAACAACCCAAGCCTCACTCGAAGCGTACCACGCGGCGTTCTCTACTATATATAATAAGTATTCAACTATCGGCACCGAACTCACACCGATTGCTGCTGCTGCCGACACCGGCGTTATTGAAGACCCAGAAGGGCTCCGTACCATTGCTGTTGCCTACCAGTCGCTCGCACAAAAAATAGCAGCGGTGCGAGCGCCCATTGGCGTTGCCGCATACCATCTGGCAATTATCAACGAACTCGACCATATCGGAAAATCAATCGAACTCATCCTTGCCCTAGAAGACGGCGGGATCAACGCAATGATCGGCGCAAGTTTTTACGGAAACTACACGCTCGCACTTGCCAACTCTTCACGCGCACTGAAAGAGTATTTAACTGAATATAGTATACTTGATTCGTAATGAAGTTTCGCTTTTTCTTACTCTCCATCACCCTTGGTACACTCGCGCTTGGTTCTCATGTACAAGCTCAGACAAATGTAAACACCGGCGACATCGGTACCGCAGTTTCAGCTACCATTGCTTGTACCAATGTGGGTGGACTGGTGGTAGGAGGATTAAATGATCTGGTAAATGGTTCAGGGAAGAGTGGAGATAAAGGAAAACAGCTCGGTATTGGAGACTCATCACAGGGTAGTCAAAAAGTTCCTACCGACGACGAAAAAGCGCAAAAAAAGCTAGAAGATCAAAACTTTAAAGAAAAATGTCTCGACAAAATCGCCTATGGCGTCTCTCGATCGGCGCTTGCCACCCAGGTAGCAAAAACGCTCAACTGGGTAAATAAAGGTGCCGGCGGAAATCCGCTCTACATTCTCAACCAAAACTCGTACTTCAAATCGATCGGTGAAAAGCAGATGAAGAAATACCTCGAGCAGACTCCGCTCCGTGACGGCGTATTCGGAGAAACAATCCGCAACACCATTATCAGCCAGGCAACTGGCAAACCGCTCCCCGGCGGGGGAAACAGTGCAGGAAGCAGCCTGTTCAGTAACTTTTTTAGCACCACCAAAAACAAAGCGCTCGACGATTTTAACAAAGATTTTAGAAACGGCGGCTGGGACATGTGGCAGCGGACCGTTGACGGCGACTTAAACCCAATCGTTGCCTACATAAACGAAACCGGCGTTATTGGAAAAAACATTCAAGAAACAATTGATACCGTGAAAGCTGAACTTCAGCAAGGTTCTGGGTTTATGCCGCAGCGAAAATGCGCTCAATATGAAGAAAAACCTTCAATGACCGATCCAAATAGTACCAACTACGACCCGAGCTATAAACCAGAGTGTCTACAATGGAAAACAATTACCCCCGGAGCAATTGTTGCCGACCAGGCAAAAGATGCACTCGGTAGCCCGATGCGCCAACTTGAGCTCGCCGATGAATTAAATGAGGTGTTAGGTTCTCTATTCGGAAAAATAATGAACAAGCTTCTGACGAAAGGTGTTGACGGTTTAGGGTCATTCGCGAGCGGCGACTACAGTGCGTTTGGGGATGTTGGGGTAAATAACTTAAAAGGAAAAGTTTCAAATACGATAGAAATTGATACTGCCTCTGGTGCAGGGAATGTGAATGTGAAAAACCCCGGCTCAGTGCGAGACGTTATCAAGAATCAGTACAATTTTTTGAGCGCCACCCACGACAGCCAGCGGGCGATGGAGCAGATTGCGCCAAATCTTGGCATTCTTGACTACTGCCTCCCCGGACCGCACCAAACCTGGAAGGAAGAATTTGAAGGAAATATGGTTCCCTTTGTTGAAACAGTTATCAATGCACCTGAGAGCGGCAGATTTCGCGATGTAAAAGAGGTAACGTTAAAAGATTTCGTTACCGGAAAGTTATTCACTAAATCAGGGTTTGGTATTAAAGTGGAAAGCGGAATTTCAAATGTACTCCAGGGGATTACTGCCTTCTTGAACGTACAGCCCATGGGCGGCTCGGGCGCAGCTATTACTAACTTGTTTGTAAAGCAAACCGATACTTCGGGTGTCGCAGCACAGTTTGTAAAATTCTTTGGCATGTATGAAGCTGATGTTGAGCCACTCTACACTACCGCAGGTGTGGTGAATCAATTTACTGCCCGCGAACCTGAAGCACTCAAAACAAGTACTGCAAACATGATCCGCGCGGCACTGACTGAAACACGGGATTTAGTCGAGGTGTACGACAACAGCTCTGAAATGCTTATTGCGTATCGCGATGCAGATACCCAAACAAAAGAACACATACGCAACCTCGAGCGTATTTATGCAGAAGCACGTGAAATTGTTGAGAAAGCTCGTATTCGCCACATCGCAAAAATGAAGGCGGAAGGATACACCGTAAATATGGCATGCTTGAATGCGGTATACGACATTAACCCTGCGTATGCAACTCGAAAGCCGGTCGAGCCAGACGCAAGCAACCCCATTGTTGAGCAGGTAAAAAAGAAACACCAAGAATTCTATAGCAATATTGGCGATAGAAGCCCCGGCAATGGAACCATTGAGCAGTTTGTAGAGGTAAAACTAGAATAATATGGAATATAATCGAAAAAAACTATTTTTCATCATCCTTATACTGCTGTTGCTTGTTGCAGGTGTATGGCGTTATGTAACACTCAGACGCTCGCCCGGGCAAACAGGGGAGCCAGTAACCTACCGCCAGTTTTTTGGCTTAGGAGGTAAGACCCCTGCTCCTGCCCCCGGTACCGGCTTCCAATCTGATTTTACGAATGAAGGTGAACCAGACGCCGAACCAAGCGTCCAGCCAGTAAAAAACCCTGCCCCTCAAGCGCCGCACTCCGCATTTGCCACACCGGCACTTACCCCTACCAGTACTGCTCAAACAGCAGCCGCATTAGGAAATAACTACTTTGGAACCTCCTCGGGGACACCGGGGCGCAGTACCCGGGGCACTGGTTCAAGCCTCAATGGCAACCTCGATCTTGAAGACGATTTACTCGACCCCGACACCCTGCTCTGCGATCCACGTGATATCACTATCGAATTTACCCCTGCAGAACTTGATCGCTTAAACCAGCTCGAGCAGCAGCTTGCCCAGCTTGCCCCCACCTTGCGCTCGGCAGAGAACGTTGAAGAAGAAATCGCGAACTACGAAAACTTTAAAATCTACAATAACCGCATTGTCGAGTACAAAAACTTCTGCTTCAATAAAACTGCTCAATTTACTACAAAACCTGCGCGCCGTGCTACACCGTTTTGGAGCGACTCAACACTCAACACCAACAAGTTCTATCCGGTAAATAAGGCATTTAGTTATGCAAAAGGAGATAACGACATAAAAAGCTTCTACTTCATTGAAAATTACTTCAATATGAACATCTGGTAATGGTATACTTGCAGCATATTTATGCTTTTCTCTAAAGCGTCTGGTCGCTGCACCACCCTGTTTACAAAACTCACGCTCTTTTTTATTGGAGTAGCGTTACTCATTGGTCCGCTCCAAGGCGTGTTTGGAAAGCAGCCGGCAGTATATGCGCAGGGTACTACT
>DATIBQ010000086.1:0-3021 GCA_035457445.1 Minisyncoccota bacterium | reverse complement strand
GAGGTGCGCTGCATGCTCGCTTGCCGACATGCCCATCGCTTCAGCCGATGCGGGAATAGCGAGGCTATAGCCGAGCTTTTCTATTTTTTGTGAAAGTCGATGCGGATTTGTTTTAGAGGTATCAAAGGTAAGTTTTGCCGTTTCAGTTCCATAATTTACTTCAGCAGCGTGCACACCCTCTGCTTTCTTGAACGTTTTTTCAATAATGCCCGCACATGAGGCGCAGTGCATTCCTTTTATAGTGTACGTTTTTGTATCCATATAATTATTTTCGCTTCAAGCGATATACCTTAATAATTTCTTTGGTTGCTTTCGCAGACTCGCCTGTTTTGATTTGAGCAACCACACAGTGGCTTAAGTGATGCTCGAGCAGCGCATCTTCAATATTTGATAGCCCCTGCTTTACTGCTGAAGTCTGCGTAATGACATCAATACAGTATGCACCCTTCGTAACCATCTCTTGCAACCCGCGAACCTGCCCCTCAAGGATCTTTAGCCGACGAATCATTGTTTCTTTTTCTTGTACCATATTCCGAGTGTATACCCCCTGGGGGGTATATGTCAAACTCGCCCACCATAAAACGCCCCCTGAGGAGGCGTTTTATGGTTTACACTTTAAGCTATTTGCGGAGATGCCACAAAGAAGTTAACTGACAAGTGTGGTGAACGACCCTTCTGTCGCAGTTGTCGCATTTCCTGCAGCATCTTTTACTTCTACCAAGAAGTAGTAGGTTGTATTTGCTGAGAGATCAGGAATAGTAATTGCATGAGTAGTATTCAATGCTCCGGTTACTGTCGCAGCGCTTCCTTTATTTACTGGAGTTCCGGTGCTGTAGTAGACCGTTGCAGTTGCTGATTCATTAGTGGTGAACGAAACAATTCCAACTGTTGCTGTAATACTTCCGGTAGTAAGTCCAGAAATAATTGGAGCGGTACTATCAGGGTTTGAAGCGGTAGTGAATGTCATATCGCCACTTACACCTGTATTCCCTGCCGCATCTTTCGACTGCACCTGGAAGTGATACTTGGTAGCAGCCTCAAGACCGGTAAGTGTTCTGTAGTGCAGGGTTACCAACGTATCATTTTTTACATTTGAGCCGTATGAATCGCTGGTACCATATTCAACAACTGATGTTGCCGGTTCATTCGTTACCCAAAAGATATTTGCCTGAGTATTGGTGGTACTGATAACTGTTACTGAAGAAATTTCTGGCTTATCGGAATCGGTTTTATCAGTCTTGAAGGTTTTATCCTCTGAGGTAGCAGTATTCCCTGCCCGATCGGTCGCCTTTGCCTGGAAGTGATATTCAGTATTTGCTGAAAGCCCGGTAATAGTGTGGGTATGTGTCTTTGCATACTTCGTACTTTTTGGTGTTGTTGAACCATACGTATTGCTGGTACCGTAAAGTGTCTGCGAAACAGCATCTTCATCAGTCTTCCAGGTGATCGTAGCGCTGGTGGTACTTATTTCTTTCACTTCAATAGAGCTGATGACGGGAGCAGTTTTGTCGTTTTGATTTCCTCCGGAACCACCGCTGCCGATCCACCCTCCGGTAAGCTTTTTAAGAATGCCGGGCGGAAGCATAACCATACAGTTTGGATCAAGAACGGCAGCTCCATACTTCTTTAGTTGCCCCGGTGCAATGTAGTGCCCTGGTGGAAGCATGACACAGGTACTTGTTCCGTCAGTACTTGCCTTTACCAAGGTAGTGTTGCTGAGCAAGTTAGTGTTTAAGACACGAAGCGTTTTTGGTCCAACACGACCAACAGATTCGATTCCGTGTTTTGCCTGAAACTTTTTTACTGCTTCTGTAGTTTTTGGACCATAGTAACCAGTAATGTTTTGAACATCGAAGAGTGTTGGATCGGTCGCCAAGAGCGCTTGCAATGCCTTTACCGCATCACCGCGAGAACCGAACCCAAGCTGGATTGAGAATTCATATTTCCCGTCCACACTGCTCTCTGCGGCAGCAGGGAGAGCGGAAAATAAGAACCCACCGAGCATAACCATAGTACCGAGCACAGAAAACAGTATGTTTGTGTAATTTTTTTTCATAATAATAATAGTTAAATGCAGCTTCCTATACTCTGCTGCACGAGTAAGACGACCTATAACTATTTTAGCTTACCTTGCCAAATGATATTTTTGTTTCTTAGTACAAACCACTAACGATCCGGTGCGAGTTCGTAGTAGCTGATGAGTGATTGAACGGTATCAAAAAACGGATCAGAAAGTGTTTCGGATGCAAACGAAGCCCCTTTTGGGTAGTAATTAAATAAATAGAGGATGAATCGTGGGTTACTCGCCGGAAAGTAACCAATCAGCGAGTGCAAATTACGATCTTCGTAGTACCCTTTTCCGCCCGGGCGCGCTACCTGCGCCGTCCCTGTTTTTGCAGCAACCGTATAATTGGGTAACCCACGCCTGTAACCCTTATCAACAACTTTTACGAGCATGTTTGTAATTGTCGCAGCGGTTTCGGGTGTTATAACTTGCGCTCCTGCCTTAAAGGTAAGTTCTTTAGTACCGCCACCCTGCTGCTCGATTCGCTTTCCTAAGTGCGGAGTTACCATTACTCCATTATTAGCAAGTGCCGAGTACGCTTTTACAATAGCAATTGGCGTGGTCGCAATCCCTTGTCCGAACGATGCAGTTGCATACTCAACATTGCCCGGACTTTGCAAGTTGCCCACGATTCCTGAAACTTCTCCCGGCAAATCAATCCCTGTTTTATCTCCAATTTCGTACGAGAGCAAGTACTTTCTAAATGCATCTTTGCCCATTTTTCGCTGCACAAATACCATCCCCGTGTTAAGTGATTGATTGAGCACCTCTTGCATGCTTGCAGTGCCACGACCCTTTTTATCGAAATTGTTCAGTACGCGGTCATCAACCTGCACTGAACCAGTGTTGTCTATGTAGGTTGTTTCGGGGGTTACCGCTCCCATATCGAGCGCTGCTGCTATGACGAGCGGTTTAACGATGGAACCCATTTCGTAATCACTCTCTATCATTGGGTT
>DATIBQ010000085.1:0-3829 GCA_035457445.1 Minisyncoccota bacterium | reverse complement strand
CTGCCGCTGGAGCAACCTCGGGCTCTGCTGCAATTTCATTTGCAAGCTCGGGAAGCTTTTCGTGTTCTTCGACCGCTACCTCGTCAAGCTCTTCAAGCGGCAGCTCGCCCTGGTCAGCACTCTCGCGGCGAGGAGCCTCTTTGGGCTTCTTAAACAGCACCGTATTATCTTTTTCTGTTTTAATTAAGATTGATCGGATAATGTTTTTTGCCGCATCAACTGCTTTTTTAATACCTTCAAGTGCATGAGGCTCGGCTTCAAATTTTACCCAGCCAAAGTATGCTTGTGTGTACTTACTGCGTACGCTTCCCACGATGTGCTCCATCTGGTAGCTCAGATCAATGAACTCGGGGGTTCCCTCTGAAAATACAGCTCCGCCGTTTTTTTCAAGGAGACTCTTTATGCCTTCTACTGCTTCAGGAATTTCTCCATCTGCGAGTGTTGGAATGAGCAGGTAGCCAAGTTCGTATACCCGCCCGGTGTTTTCTGTTTCAGACATGCTGAATATATACTTTTTATTAACTAATGAGCCCGCTTCGGACCTCTCTACCCTAGAGCAGAGCATGCCTCGCCTTACCGGCGAGGAACGGGGGCTACGGGAGAGATACTACCCTAAGAGTAGTGTTTTGTAAACAAAAAGACCCTTAGGGGGTCTTTGAAAAAATCGTTTTCTTTAAAGAATAACTGGCCACTTCCGATCAAGAGAAGGTGCGATGCCTTGCTTAGTGTAAATCCATCCGGTACCAGGAATGTACCACATTTCAAAATATATATTTCCAGACCTGTATAATCTTTGGTAAGGATTTGTAATTTTCTGTCTCAAGAGAGAGTCTTTTTTTATAGGCTTAGCCGTGTCTTGAGCAAAGGTTGAAAAGCATACAATGCTTAAAAAGAGTAGAAGCAACATCTTTTTCATTAGTTATTTTTTTGTTCGACAAAACTATAATATGAAACAATTATAAAGTCAAATCTTGAAAAGTTCTTGTGCGTTTTTTAGAAGCTGCTCTTGTACCTCTTTCAATGGCAGCTGCTTTATCTCGGCGATTTTCTTTACCACTTCTTGCACTTGCCACGGCTCTGACCGCTGTCCACGATACGGTACCGGAGCAGCAAATGGCGCATCGGTTTCTGAAAGAATCCGATCAAGCGACACTATCTGAACTACAGATTCATACTCTTTAGCAAAGGTAATGACCCCTGAAAATGAAATGTAAAACCCGAGATCTAAAAATTCTTGTGCAACCCGAGTATCGCCAACAAAAAAATGTGCTGTGCCAGTAAGTGCTGGATACCGCTGTTTGTACTCTTTAAGAATCATCAGTGCATCATCATACGCATCCCCGCCAGTTAGGCGGGCAGGCATCGTTTTTTGCTCTGGGCGAATATGGAGCATGAGCGGCAACCCGGTTTCTATTGCAAGCTCAATGTGAGCTCGAAAATTTTTTACTTGAATTTCTTTTTGCGCTCGTTCCCGATCGCGGAAGTAGTCGAGCCCGCACTCGCCTACCCCTACTACCCGATTCTGCTTTGCGAGCTGCCTAAATGCTTCAGCATCAAATTCCTGGCACCACTCGGTTGGATGCTGCCCGACAATCGCCCATATACTCTGGTGTTTTTGCGCCAGCTCTACTGCAAACTGCGAACTAGCTGCATCAATCCCTACACAAATAGTAGCCGTATCATGCGCCTCCATTCGTGCAATTGTTTCATCACGATCAGCATCAAACTGGCTTAAATTAAAATGTGAGTGGGTGTCAATAAAATTCATTATGAGAGCCGAGCAAACAGCGAAGTTTCTGGTTTTTTGTTTTCTTTAATAAGAGCAAGTATTTGTTCTGCGGTGTTTGGCATAAACGGTTCAAGTACATGCACGATTGAGAAAAGATTATCGACTAAACTACTAATCATTCGTTTACCTTCCGCCTCATCTTCTTTTACAACAGAGAATGGTTTAGTTGCCGCAATGATTCCGTCAAGTTCTCCAATCGCATTCCAAATGGTATTCATGGCTTTCTGTATATCAAAAGTGGAAATTGTTTTTTTAATCTCTGCTGGTAAATTACTTCCCCCTTCTCCAGGGTGAGGATCACAATATTTTTCAGAAAGTGTCATGATGCGCGATACTAAATTCCCCAATCCGTTTGCCAAATTTGCCTGGTATGCCTCCTTCACGGTTTCAATAGTCATATCTGAGTCTTCAAAAGAATTGACGTGGCGAAGCAGATAGTACCGCAGCACATCAGTAGCGAGCTCTCCTGCAACCGGAGTAAGGAGTTTAATAATGTCATTTGGGCTAATAACATTGCCGAGCGACTTAGACATCTTCTGCCCTCCAGAATTGATAAAACCGTTAATAACAATATGATCGGTAGTAGGAAGCCCTGCAGCAAGAAGCATTGCCTGCCACATCATCGATTGCTGGCGAACATTATCTTTACCGCAGTACTGCACTTTTTCTCCCGTAACCCAAAATTTGGTAAACAAATCTTCCGGGCCGCCTTCGCCAGAAGCTTCGGCGTGCCGAGGCCAGCCCAAGGTTGAAATATAGTTGGTGAGCGCATCAAACCAGACATACATGACATGATCATCATCTCCTGGCACGGGTACTCCCCACGACATTTTTGATTTTAATCGTGAGATAGAAAAGTCCTCCAATCCCCGCTCGAGAAATGCTCGTATCTCGTTGAAACGAAAATCGGGAATAACCAGGTTTGGTTTTTCCTCATATAGTTTTTTAAGAAGCGATGCTGCTTTTGAAAGTGCAAAAAAATAGTTTTCTTCATTAATAATCTCTAGTTCTCGATCAGGGTGGATCGGGCAGCGCCCCTGTTCATTTAATTCTGAATCTGTCTTTTCAAGTTCGCACCCAACGCAGTATTTTGCCTCGTAGTTTTTTTTATAAATATATCCATTTTTTGCAACACGCCGCCACAATTCCTGTGCTGCTTTTTCATGGTGTGTATCGGTGGTACGGATAAAATGCACTTCATTCGAAATAGAAAGAAGCTGTTTAAGACCACGAAATTGCTCTGCGTAATGATCAACATATTCCTTCACCTCTTTCCCTGCTTTTGTTGCATCGGCAAGTAGTTTTTGTCCATGCTCATCAGTGCCGGTATTAAAAAATACTTCATAACCCTGAAGCCGCTTGTACCGTGCAATAACATCGGCGCGGATAATTTCCATTGCAAAACCAACATGCGGGTCGGCATTTACGTACGGAAGTGTGGTAGTAATATAAAACGGCTTCATAGATTATTTTGCGAGTGGATTTTCAGAAATTTTGACGAGCTGCTTTGACTTCTCGATATCACTGATGTACTCGAGCACAAACACTGCAACTGGCATGGCAAGAATCGCGCCCCAGAATCCGGCGAGTGAAATACCAACCAAGAATGAAACAAGCACCACGAGCGGCGGAATGCCGACCACCCGCTTTACAATCAGCGGCTGGAGCACGTAGTTTTCTATTTGTTGAATAATGATGTAGTAAATAGCAATTTTCAAGCCGAAGAGGAGTCCGCTATCAATAACACCAAACAAGATTGCCGGAATAGCTGCCAAAATCACCCCGAACGGAATAAGCTCGAAGAGCCCCGTGATTACCGCAATCAGAAACGAATACTGCACCCCAAGGAGCGCCAACACAATAAAGGTAATAGCACCGACAATGAGCCCGAGGAGGAGCTGCCCTTGGAACCAGAGTCCTATTTTTAGCTGTGTTCGCGCCCAGAGCGAGAGTACCTCTTTTTCATACTTCACCGGAGTAAGAATGCGCAGGAAGGTTTCAATCCCCCGCTCTTGCACCGAGAGGTAGAACGACATCACG
>DATIBQ010000084.1:0-2568 GCA_035457445.1 Minisyncoccota bacterium | reverse complement strand
GGTCGAGCTCACCCTCTACAACAAAATTCCACATTTGCTTACTCCCGTGATTACCGACCCAAAGAAGGCAATCTTGGCATTGAAGTGGGCAGCGAATGAGATGAATCGCCGCTACGATCTGCTTGAAAGCCAGGCAGTACGCGATATTGAGAGCTACCACCGCAAGAATCAGAAGGCGCTTGCCGCAGAAGATGAAGCGGTTGACCGCATGCCCTACATTGTCATCATCATCGATGAACTTGCCGATATTATGCAGGCGTACCCGCGCGAACTTGAAGCAGCGATTGTTCGGCTTGCCCAGATGTCGCGTGCAGTTGGTATTCACCTTATCCTTTCAACCCAGCGCCCCGAGGTGAACGTGATCACAGGGCTCATTAAGGCAAACATCCCCTCGCGTATTGCACTGCGTGTGCCAACACAAATTGATTCGCGCACTATTTTGGATGCTGCCGGCGCTGAAAAACTGCTCGGGCAAGGCGATATGCTTGCAATTGTGGGTGAGAACCAGCCTGAACGCTTGCAAAGTGCCTTTATTACTGAAGATGAAGTAAAGAGTGTAGTGCGTTACTTAGCCGACGCCTTCCGTGATGAGATTCAAGATACGATTGAGCTCACCGGACACATCGGCTCTGAAAAAACTATGTTTGACAGCGACATTGGTGATGGGGATGATGACGAACTCTATGAAGATGCTCGACAAGTGGTAATGGAAGCAGGCAAGGCATCTACCTCGTACATCCAGCGAAAGCTCAAAGTAGGCTACGCTCGGGCAGCGCGCCTGATGGATATGCTTGAAGAGCGCGGGGTAATTGGCCCGGCAGACGGCGCCCGACCGCGTGAAGTGCTCGATCGACCAGTCAAGAATGCAGAAAGTGATACACTAGATACAGGAGGAACTCCCCTATGAAGATACGACACTTGCCGCTGCCGCACGGAAAATCAATTGCCTTACTCGGACTCTGCTTTGCGCTGATTGGAATTATTTTTTACAACACCCGAGATATTATGTTTGGGGCGCCGCTCACCGTAAAAACAATTACCGATGGTATGACGCTCTCGGATACCTACCTTGCTATTGCAGGCACTGCTGCGCACGCCCAAATACTACTCTTGAATGGGAGAGAAATATACACCAACCGCAAGGGTGAATTTTCAGAACCAGTACTCCTGGTTCCGGGGTATAATGTGATAGAGGTGCAAATGACCGACCGCTTTGGCAAGACGAACACTAAATCGTACGAACTGGTGCTCACTGAACAGGGCGATCAATATACCTTGAACACACACCCAACCGCGCTTCGCCAGTAGTTCTTTTTTTTATTCAGTAATTACTCACTTTATTTGTATGCCTAAAAAACCATCTGTACCAAAAGAACTAAAAACAACCGGGAAGACTTCCATTGAAGAAACTATCCGCTCGATCCAAACAAAATTCGGCGAAGGCTCGATTATGAAACTGGGCGACACCCCGCACGTTGATGTAAATGTTATTCCTACCGGTTCGATCGGACTCGACAGCGCACTGGGCGTGGGCGGGCTCCCCCGCGGACGCATTATTGAAATATTTGGTCCCGAGTCATCTGGTAAAACAACACTCGCGCTCCACGTGGTTGCTGAAGCACAGAAGCTCGGCGGTATTTGTGCGTACATTGATGCAGAGCACGCAATGGATCCAATCTACGCCGGAAAAATTGGAGTCAACATTAACGAACTCCTCATTTCACAGCCCGACACCGGCGAACAGGGGCTCGAAATTACCGAAAGTCTCGTGCGCAGCGGAAAGATTGACGTGATCGTCATCGACTCGGTTGCAGCACTCACCCCAAAAGATGAAATCGAGGGCGAGATGGGACAGCAGCACGTGGGCAAACAGGCGCGCCTGATGAGCCAAGCGCTCCGCAAACTCACTGCTATTGTTGCTAAATCAAAAACGGTAGTTATCTTTATAAACCAGATTCGCATGCAAATAGGAGTGATGTTTGGCAATCCTGAAACTACCCCGGGCGGCAAGGCGCTTAAATTCTATACCTCGGTACGCATCGACATTCGCCGCATTGCCCAGATTAAAAAAGGTGAAGAGGTGGTTGGTTCACGCACCCGAGTGAAAGTGGTGAAGAATAAGGTCGCTTCCCCATTCCGCCAAACCGAATTTGATATTATTTACGGCGAAGGGATTTCACTCGAGGGCGAAATCATGGCGCTCGGAGAAAAGATTGGCATCATTACCAAACCAGGCGGGACTTCGTACCTCTACACTCGTCCTGAAAGCTCTAAAAAAGAAGAGCGCGAGGTAAAACTTGGCCGCGGGTATGACGCCACCCGTACTGCCCTTAAAGAAGATCCAAAGCTCCGCGATGAAATCTTGAAAGAGATTAAAAATCGGTTCAATGAAATTCAGCCGATGAGCTCTGGAGAATAACACCGGTCTGCACATTAAGAAAAACACCTCGCGTGAGGTGTTTTTCTCTAGGTACTGTTTAACGACTCTGCTGCAAGAACCATTCGTAGATGTTTGGATTTTCGTAGGTGTGATCAGGCGTGTAAACTCGCTCCCAAGCATACGGAGTA
>DATIBQ010000083.1:0-4944 GCA_035457445.1 Minisyncoccota bacterium | reverse complement strand
GAGAGGTGCTGGGTAATACCACCGGCTTCACCGGCAACGACGCTCGTCTTGCGAATGTAATCGAGGAGCGTTGATTTGCCGTGGTCGATGTGACCCATAATAACAACTATAGGGGGGCGGGGAATGGTGGTACTCATATCGTTTGGTGTTCTTTTGCTTCACTGAGGGCTCGTGCTTCTTCATCGGCGAGTTCGACAGCGGGTTTGTATGCAGTTACTGGTTTTGCGTAAATACCCACGTGGCTGCGGCTGGTTACTACTGAAAGGATAAAGCCATTGCCGTGTTCGTCAAGAAGCCCCGAGGCAAAACTCTGCAAACCGCCGGTATCAGGAAATGCGTTGTATCGCACCAGAGAAAGTCCACGAACGCTCTTTGCAAGCCGCCCATTCAAATGCTCAAGTGCTTCTTTGTGGGCACTCAGTGTTTTTTCGACAATGACGTTTCTGTCAGTAATATGTTTTAAGCTCTCCTCAAGAGAAGCAGCATTATTGCCCTGCATAAATGCCGTAAGTTTACGTCGCAGCCGAAAGTGCGAAACCGTGAGCCATACTGTTGCCACTGCCAATACGCCAGCAATTATAAAAAGAAGTGGTATAGTAGCAGAAGCCATAGCGCATCATTATATAAGAAAATCAACCTTTTTTCAAGCAGCCTATTTTAGTACGCCATGTTTCATTTTCGTAAAAAAACTACATATCTCGATTACGCTTCAGCGACACCACTCGATAGAACTATGTGGCGCCGCTATCAGCCGCTACCCGCGACAGTACTTGCTGCTAATCCAGGGGCACTGCATCAGGATGGGGTGCGAGCAAAGCGAGCGCTCGAAGCGGCACGTGCATCAGTTGCCTGCGATGTAGGAGCACACGCAGACGAAATTATTTTTACTTCGGGTGCGACTGAATCAAATACCCTTGCACTTATTGGTGCTGCCGAACAGCTTGCTGCAGCGGGGATGCAGTACGAAGACTTGCACATTATTACCACTGCGCTCGAGCATAAAACAGTTTCAGTAGCAGCACAGCTGCTTCTAGCACGCGGCGCACATGTTTCAGTACTGCAACTAGATGAGCGGGGAATAATTGATCCAAAAAAACTGCGCACACTTTTTACTCAGAAAACAACAATTGTTTCTTGTGTGTACGTCTCAAGCGATATTGGTACCATTCAGCCAATTCGCGAGATTGCAAAAGAAATAAGAGAGTGGAAAAAGACGCATCCTGACCAAACCATACTCTTTCATGTTGATGCAACGCAAGCAGTAACCAGTTGTCTGTTGAATGTAGAACAATTACATGTTGATCTGATGACTCTCGGGAGCACTAAACTATATTGTCCGCGCGGGGTTGGAGTGCTGTTTAAGCGTCGTGGAGTTGGGCTCAAGCCAGTCCATGCAGGGGGGAGTCAAGAATTTGGACTTCGCCCAGGGACTGAGCCGCTCGATATAATCCACCGATTTGCATACGCGCTTCACTATGCGCGTTCAATCCAAAAACAAGAATCAGAGCGGCTCACTGTTCTGCAAACGTATTTTGAAACAGAACTCTGTGGACTACTGCCTACTCTACGCATTAGCGGTGAAGGCGCACCGCGAGTACCCTTTATTACCCACGCAGTAATTCCTGAAATTGACTCTGAGCTCTTAGTACTCGAACTTGATGCTCGCGGTATTCTTGTTTCATCAAAAAGCGCCTGTATGAATGATGAGCCTGGCGCGTCTGGAATTGTAGAACAGCTCTATGGTACTGCTACATTGGGAGCGGTTCGGTTTTCGTTCGGTCGGCAGACAAAAAAAGCTGAATTGGTAAGGGCGATTGAAGCATTCGGAGCAGTGCTAAAAAAATACGGAAAAATTTGACCACTATGCTATAGTTACCGTATACCGACACACCGAATGACCGCTGTCCACTGTATTTCTGCACCATAATTGATTATTGGAATTTGACTATCGCATACTACTTATACTATGCCACCACTCACTAATTTTACGACAAAAGCAAAAGAGGCTATTAAGCGGGCACACGAGCTTGCGATTGAACGGGGGCAAAACAACGTGAATCCACTCCACCTGCTCGCGGCGCTTCTCACCCAAGAAGAATCATCCGTGATCGCTATTTTGGAGCGTTTGGATGTTGACACTATCTTGCTCACCGATTCAGTGCTCGAGGCAATTGAAGCGCCTGAATCAAAAAATACCATGAGCCCTTCGTACCAAATGTTTGTTACCGGCGATTTAGCGCAGGTATTTGAACACTCGCTCCGTGTTGCACAAGAACTGAAAGATAATTTTGTTTCAACCGAGCATCTCCTTGTTGCGCTCATCGATATTTCAAGCCAATCGCAAGAGGTGATTGGAAAATTTAAAATTACTCGCGGCGATATTATCCGTGTTGTTGAAGAGCTCCGCCAGAATCGTGGTGCTGACGCACAGGGCAGCAAAAAAATGCGGATGATCACCAAGTTTACTCGCAACTTAACCAAGCTCGCCCGTGAAGATAAGCTCGACCCGGTGATCGGTCGCGATGCAGAAATCATGCGCATTATGCAGATCCTCTCGCGCCGCACCAAAAACAATCCTATTTTAATTGGTGAGCCAGGGACGGGGAAGACTGCCGTTGTTGAAGGGCTCGCAAACCGCATTGCACATGGCGATGTACCTGAATCACTTAAGGAAAAAGAAGTTGTCTCGCTTGACTTAGGCTCGCTCATTGCCGGCACCAAATACCGTGGCGAGTTTGAAGAGCGCCTAAAAAATATTCTCAAAGAAATGGAGCGCATGGAGGGAAAAATTATTCTCTTTATTGATGAAATTCACACCATCGTCGGCGCTGGTGCTGCTGACGGTTCGCTCGATGCTGCCAACATGCTCAAGCCCGCCCTCTCCCGCGGTGAAATTCGGGCAATTGGTGCAACAACCCTGAAGGAATACCAAAAGCACATTGAAAAAGACCCTGCGCTCGCGCGGCGCTTTCAGCCGGTCTACGTTGAAGAGCCGTCTCCTGAAGATGCAATTGCAATTTTGCGCGGCTTGAAAGAAAAGTATGAGCTCTACCACAGCGTGCACATTACTGACGATGCCATCGTTTCAGCAGTGCAGTTTTCAACCCGCTACATTACCAACCGCTACTTGCCTGACAAAGCAATCGATCTCCTCGATGAAGCCTGCTCGTCGCTGCGCATGGCGCTCGAGAATAAACCGCCGGCACTTGAAGAGGCGACTCGAAAAATTATGCGCCTGCAAATTGAGAGTGAGGCGCTCAAAAAAGATATTGAGCAGGGGACTGAAGCAAAAACTGCCCGCGACCGCTTGAAAGAAATTGAATCAGATATTGCAAACATTCAAGATAAAACAAAGGAGCTTGAATTGAAATGGAAGAACGAAAAGGGGTTGCTCGATGAAATTTCCCGCGTTAAAAAAGAGCTCGATACCATGCGACTTGAAGCTGATGCAGCGCAGATGCGGGGGGACCTTGGTCGCACAGCAGAAATTCGCTACGGCTACGTGCCGATGCTCCAAAAAGAGCTTGACCAAAAACTAGGCAAACTAAAGAAGCTCCAAAAATCACGCCGCATTCTGAAAGAAGAAATTACCTCGGAAGATATTGCCGAAGTGGTTGCTCGCTGGACGGGTATTCCGCTCACTCGCATGCTTGAAGAAGAGCGCGAGAAATTGGTGCGGATGGAAGCCGAGCTCAAGCACCGAGTGGTGGGGCAAAATCAAGCGCTCGAAAAAATCGCTAACGTGGTTCGTCGCTCTCGTGCGGGGATTTCAGATCCAAACAAACCAATTGGCTCGTTCATCTTTCTTGGTCCAACCGGAGTCGGAAAAACCGAGCTCACCAAAGCGCTTGCCGAGTTTATGTTTAACGACGACAAAGCACTCATCCGCATTGACATGAGCGAGTACATGGAGCGGCACGCGGTTTCAAAACTCATTGGTTCACCGCCGGGCTACGTTGGTTATGATGAAGCCGGGCAATTAACTGAAGCGGTGCGACATCGCCCGTACTCGGTCGTGCTCTTCGATGAAATAGAGAAGGCACATCCAGAAGTGTTTAACATTTTGCTCCAGGTGCTCGATGATGGACAGCTGACTGATTCAAAAGGGCGCAAGGTGAATTTTAAAAATGCCATCATTATTATGACCTCAAACATCGGTAGTCAGTACATTCAAAAAATGGAAACGATCGGTTTTCACAACCACTCTGAAGTAGAAGAGTACAGTGAGATGAAAGAGAAGGTGCTTGATACCTTGAAAGACCACTTCCGACCAGAATTTTTGAACCGCATTGACGAAATTGTAGTCTTTGATATCCTCTCGCAGGAGGCGATTAAGTCTATTGTGTCGCTGCGTGTTGCAACTGTTGTAGAGCGGCTCAACACTAAGGGTATTACCGTAAAGTTAACCGATGATGCGCTTTCCTACCTTGCAAAAGAAGGGTATAATCCGCACTACGGGGCGCGCCCCCTCAATCGTTTGGTACAGGTGAAAATCCTCAACCCGATTGCGACAGGAATTATTTCTCGGCACATTGCCGAAGGTGATTCCGTCACCGTCTCGTTCCGGAACAACGATATTCATGTTGATGTTCAGAAGGGAAAGAGACGTAGTTCTTTCGATAAAAAAGCTATCGAGGCGAATGCTTCGTAAGCTCTTCATATCAGCCGTTTTGCCTTTTGGCAGAGCGGCCATGCGTCGGTGGTAGAGTGGTCAATTACACCTGACTGTAAATCAGGCGCCTTCGGGCTACGCAGGTTCAAATCCTGCCCGGCGCACAATCAAAAAAGCTTAGCTTCTCGCTAGGCTTTTTTGATTGCTGTGAAAGGGAGCAAACAAAAAGGAGCTCTTTTTAATTTAAAAAAGAGTGCTAGGATTGAGAAGTATGAAGGATTTTGAACAAAAAATTCACGTGTATCTTAAAGAACGGGGATGGGATAAACTAC
>DATIBQ010000082.1:0-13813 GCA_035457445.1 Minisyncoccota bacterium | reverse complement strand
AATATAGAACAACCTTTTTTTCATTACCTTCCCACCAACCACTACTGCACTCGCAGTTTGGTTTTTCGCACTTAGCGTGCCAGGCGCAAATAGTGCCAAGTTGATCTATCCCAAAACTGTCTACAGAATATTCACCCTCCTTCCCATAGGAGCGAATTTCTTCAAATGATTTCTGCAGGTTTTCTCCTGCACCCCTCATCCACCTGAAAGGTGTTACGCCACCTTTTTCATCCAATGCACACTCCCAGTTAATTGGTTCATATGTTTCCCGATCGTTTTTTATTTCTATTAAATAACGACCGACGATACCAGCTTTTGGGTGATCTTTCAGATAGAATGCGTAAAGAACGCCTTTTATTTCCCTTAAATATGGGAACGGATCATGTTTTACTTCAACTGATTCAATATCAACTCCCCAGGTTTCAAAAGCATGCCACCATTCTTTTTCATCGGATGGGCGAAGGTACTTTATCTCTTTTGTGAAATAACCAACCAGGACATCACCTCCAATTTTTACTTTTAATAATTGGTTTCCTGTTCTTGTTTTCAGTTGCTCTACTAACATGTTAAAGAATTTGATTTGCTTACTTATTGTTTACCCGGTTTTCGGCTTGTCCGGTTGTGCAGGTAAGTGCACTAAATTATCTCTTTCAATTATATACCGAATATCGACTTTTGTCAAGTATTTCGGTTTACGAAATACATAAAAAACCGCAACTAATTGCTGCGGGATTTTTTAGTTAAATACTATATATTATGGTCTTTTGTAAAATATTTTATAACTGCCCGAGTGAAGATTTTTAATCTTCACTCCCTTCGGTAGCTCCCCATGTAGTTGCCAATTAGTAATTGGATGAAGAAGATGTCCTGATTTTTCGGCAGGGACTGCAGTTACTGAAAGAGTATGGATAAGTTTCTTCATTCTGTTTTTGGGCATACGAGAAAGATGAAATTCGGTGCATACAAGATTAACTCGCATAGTTGTAGGTTTTAAAGGTTTAAGAATGGATTCTCGATCTAATCGTATACTATTTAAAGCATTTTGTCAATACCACCCTAAAAGCGATTTTTATAGGGGTAAAAATTACCACCCTGTAATAGTATACGGTTCTGGTATACTCCACTTATGACCCCATTTATAGAAAAATATCAAACAACTATTATTAGAATAATTGTGGCAGTGGGCGTGCTGCTGACCTTGTTTTTGCTGGCAGCAACGCTCGGAAAATTAAAAGAACATCGTTTTATTGGTTCAGGAGTTTCGCCGGCGCAAACTATTACCGTAGCAGGTACCGGAAAAGTAAACCGCGCGCCCGATACAGCAAAAATTTCGTTTACCGTTCGTGCTGAAGACAAACAGGTAAAAAATGCACAGCAGGTAGTGAGCGGAAAAATTGATGCAGTCACCAAAGTGCTGAAAGATATTGGTATCGAGGAGCGGTACATTAAAACCGATTACTATAACTCGTATCCAAAGTACGAGTATGGTACGGTTGCGTGCCGAGCAGCGTACTGCCCGCCTGCGGGAACACCAAAACTAGTAGGGTATGAAGTCTCACATGCTATTACGGTGAATGTAAAAGACCTTGATAAAGTTGAGGAAGTACTCGGCGCACTTGGTACTGCCGGCGTGAGCGATATCAGTGGTCCAAATTTCGGTTTTGAAGATGATAAAGCAGTGCAGCGCGAAGCACGAGATATGGCTATCAAGGATGCCCGCGAGCAGGCGCAGCTCTTGGCGCGATCACTCGGGGTAAAAATTGTGCGGCTGGTATCGTTCTCTGAAAATGGGGGAGCGTATCCGCTCTACCGTGAATCACTTCAAGGTAAGGCGTATGATGCAGCTACTGCTGCGCCAGTGCCCGCACTGCCAGTGGGCGATCAGGAAATCAGCGCAAACATAACGCTGACGTACGAAATCCGCTAGTTGGAATAAATAAAAATCCCTCAACCGAGGGATTTTTATTTTGCCAGTTTGATTTTTAGGTTTTTCTCAAAGGCGGTGTAAATAATTTGTATTTTATCTTCAAGTAAATCAATTCTCCGTTCATGGTTTGCTTCAATTTTTCCGAGACGGTAATCAATATCATCAAGCCGCTTAACTATTTCAGTATCTTGCTGCTCAAGGCGACGGATATCGTCTTTTGTGGCAGTTTGCTCAAAACCTTGAGCAACCATAATTGCCAGGTCATCGATGGTCATCTCTTTTTTCGGTTTTAATACCTTCTTCTTCATGTGAGGAGTATAGTATAAATGAGCGGTAGGGGGAGTCAATTGACTTATTCTCAAAGCCGGGCTATTATCACACTATTAGCCCTCCGGGGCGGTTTTTAGTAAGAGCAAAACGCTATGAGCATTGCGCAATTTTTCCACAATACAAAAGCAGAAATGAAGCATGTGCACTGGCCGAGCCGCCAGCACACGATTGTGTTTACTGCGGTCGTTATTGTTGTTTCTTTGGTCGTTGGCTACCTGTTGGGCGCGTTCGATATGCTCTTTCAGGCAATCCTTAAAACAATTCTCTTCTAACATATATGGCAAAACAAGAAATCACCGGCGAACGCCACTGGTACGCAATCCATACTTACTCGGGGTACGAAAACGCAGTGCAGCGCAACTTAAAACAGCGCATCGATTCTCTGGGCGTGCAGGATAAAATTTTTAACGTTGTGGTGCCAACTGAAAAGAAGATCAAAATCAAAGGCGGCAAGCGTGTTGAGGTTGAAGAGAAGGTGTACCCCGGCTACGTGCTCGTGGATATGATCGTGACTGACGACTCGTGGTTTGTGGTGCGCAACACGCCGCGGGTAACGGGTTTCGTTGGTTCAGGGGTAAACCCAGTACCGCTCACCCAGGCTGAAATCGACTACCTCCTCGGACAAATGAAGGACGATACAGTTGCAAAACACACCATCGACCTTGAAATTGGAGAGGCTATTATTATTACCGATGGACCATTCAAAGAGCTTGAGGGGCGGGTAAACGAGGTTGACCACGAACGCGGCAAGGTAAAGGTGTTTGTGTCGCTTTTCGGTCGCGAAACGCCAGTCGAGCTCGACTTCTTGCAGATCAAAAAGATTTAACAAACGAGTGCTGGACAGAAATAGAAATTGATATATTATGAACCAATCATATGGCTAAAACAATTACGAAAAAGATTAAGGTTCGGGCACCGGCAGGGTCAGCAAGCGCTGCACCACCGCTTGGCCCGGCACTTGGGCAGGCAGGGGTAAACATCGGCGACTTCGTCCAGAAGTTTAACGCTGCAACCGCAGACCAGCCAAAAGGCGAACTGCTCGGAGTAAAAATCACGGTCTACGATGACCGCTCATACGATTTCGACGTCAAGGGTCCCCAGGCATCTGATCTGCTCCAAAAGGCGGCAGGTATCCAGAAAGGGTCAGGGAAGCCAAACACCTCAAAGGCAGGGAAGGTGACCAAAGACCAAGTTCGCCAAATTGCAGAACGCAAAATGAAGGACTTAAATGCCAAAGACATTGAGGGCGCGATGAAGATCATCGAAGGCTCAGCCCGAAGCGCAGGGATTGAAGTGAAATAAGTTTGAAATAAAAAATACCCCGTCTAAAACGGGGTATTTTGCTCTTTGGTTTTTTTTAAAGAGCAATCAATTGTTTGTAACTCACTATTCTACAATCATGGGAATTCTTGTCCCCATCTTTGATAATAGTGTTTAGTACTTCTGGTTCACTCCAGCTTCCAGGGTAGAGGTCAGGGAAGAATGTGTCGCCCTCAAAATTACCATCAACTTCTGTTGCAATTACTTCATCGATTGTAAAATCACGTTGATCAAGTGCTTCTTTATAAATTTCTCCACCACCGATAATAAATATCAGCTTAAATTCCATTTCTTTGGCGCACTCGATTGCGGCAGCTAAAGAAGTGAATACTTTTGTTTTTTCATTTGTCGGACTGGGGGTGTAGTCTGGATTCCGGCTAACAATAAAGTTCCACCGGTCGGGAAGTGGGCGAAATTTCTTCGGAAACGATTCAAAAGTTTTTCTGCCCATAATCACCACACTTTCAGGGATGGTAATAGTAAGTTTTTTGAAGTGAAGCATATCTTGCAGAATTTTCCATGGTATGGAGCCGTTTAACCCAATTACTCGATTGAGTATGGCGTATGCAACAACAATGATTATTTTCATACTCGTATGTTTTTAATTTGCTTTGATACTGCCATGTAAACTTGTAATCGTCAATCTTGCCTTTGTGGCTAGGGAGCATAGTATTGGGGAAAACAAAATTTATAACAAAAATTCTTTTACAATGGAAAACGAAAACGTTAGGCTCACTTACACTAAAACTACACTTGATCCAAATGAAGTTAGTATATTAAAAATTGTTGGTACTGATCCAAGTCCTGAGCACAGAATCATTCTTGATCGCAAGAAATTAATATGGATTATTGGAGTACTTAAAAAAGAAGGACTTCGCATTGTCTACACTGGTGGCGTATTTGATCAAATGCATGATGGTCATGTGAAATATTTAGCAGAAGCCAAATTGCGCGGAGATATTCTCATAGTAGGAGTAGACGATGATGACCTTACCAGACAGCGAAAACCAGATCAGCCACATCGTCCTATTGATCCGCTTGGTGTCAGGCTTACTAATTTGGTTCATATTCGATCAGTTAATATTCTCACCGTGAGAACCACCGCGGAACCGCTTGAACAGCTTATTTTTGATCTTCTTCCTGATGTGGCTGTATTTTCAAAAGGGACTAAAGACGCACAGGAACAAGAAATTAGAAGCCAGCGTGGTCCATATTGTGGAGAGATAGTGTTTTTAGAACCGCAATCGGGAAATTCAACTACAGCAAAAATTAGCAAGGTGATGATTAATGGAGCACATGATCTTGCGGTGCATCTAAAAAAAGAACTAGATGGCAAAGTTGATCTGTCGCTGTTGGAAAAATCAGTAGGTAGTTATTTTACTAAAATCCAAGGAGGTATTAAATGAAAGAAGCTATTGTTTGCTACGTGCCTGTTATCCATCGCAGCTATCAGGAATTTTTTAACCGATATCCAAAGGTAGATATTTTCCTAGTTACACAAAACTTGATTATATCCCTAGATAGTGACAAGGCAGAAAAGATGAAGCGAAATATTCACGCATTAGAAGTAGCAGATATCCAGCAGATGCTCGCCTTACACTATGGACCACATCGCAGAGTTAAAATAATCAACTCTATTTCAGATCTGGATACGTTTCAGAAACTCATTATGCCCGATGAAGATATAAGTGATCTGATTCTCAAATTTATCACAAAAGAGAAATTTGAGATCCTGATTGAGAATAGGTTTCTCCGCTATGACTGGAAAGCAGCAACTGCAATTAAGACAGTAGATCCGGACACTGAGGTAACTTCAGATGAAATGCATCAGAGTTTTATGTTACTTGCAAAACAGGTTTCTCAAAAAAGTTCAGACTGGTGGCGACAAATTGGTGTTGCTGTAGTCTGCAGTGATGGTACTGTACTCACTGCCTTTAATGAGCATATGCCCCATGCTGATTCGGTTAATATATTTGGTGATCCACGTTCAAATTTAAATGCAGGAGAGCTACCTAATGTGTGTACTGCAATCCATGGTGAAGCAAGTATTATTGCAGATGCTGCCCGGCAAAAGGGTGTATCAACTGATGGTGCATCAATGTATGTCACTACATTTCCATGTCTAGTTTGTGCCCGATTTATCAGGAAGGCTGGCATTAAAGTTCTTTACTATAGCGAAGGATATTCTCGACTTGATGCAAAGGAAATCTTACAGGCTCACGGAGTGAAACTAGTAAAAGTAGTGTAAATTAATAAGCCCAAATACATAATTGTATTTGGGCTTTATTTATTTCTCTCCTGATCCGAACCATGCAGCAACCTTCTTTTCCTTTGCGGGGACGATAATTTGAGCATGAAGGTGGACGACAGTACCACCGGAAAGTGTTGTATCTCCAAAGCGCATGACGAATCCACCACCAGTAATTTCAAATTGATCTCTCAGTTTATTTTTTATTGCTTTAAGGTCAAGCCAAACATCATCTGGTAGGTCGTAGCTGTCCTTAAAGAATTTTTTCGTAACAATTACTAGTTGAAGTTGAATATTGTCATATGGATGATCGTTTTGAAATGCATACCAGTGATCTGATTCCAAGATAACTGTTCCTTCAAGATAATTTTCTACATACTGGGGATCAAAAGGGTCTACACCATCAGCGATAATCCCTTGCCATTTTTGAATCATTTTTTCTCCACGGGCATTGTTGATATCAACATACTGAATATTATTTTTTAGTTCAGGCATATGAATGAATTTTCCATACTCTACCGGAAAAAGAAAAAAAGTCCACCCGTAGGTAGACTTCAAATTTAAAACGTAAACATTGCTAAATTAATGTTGGGATTTTCATCTTCGGATGCGGATCATAATCCTCAAGTTCAAAATCTTCTGTTCTAAAATCAAAAATTGATTTTATTTCCCGTTTTGGGTGAAGGTATAAACTTGGCAACCGGCGTGGCTCACGTTCGAGGAGCTCCTTAACTTTTTCAATCTGAATGTCATAAATTTGCGGATTAGGGAGCTGATGTGTGTACTGGGTAAAGTTTAGACCAGTCATATAGGCGACCATCATGCCAAACGCAAACCATTCAGTTAAATTAAGTACCAGTCCGACAGGACCATCAGCAGATCGTTGATCGTGCACCATGTGCATCTCTCCGCCATCAAAAATATTAAATATTATAAAATTTCCATGGCAGGGTGCTACAACAACTTTTCTTGGAAATCCTTGTTCGTCGTCTCCAAGCGCGTACGGAGGATACCAGGTGGTAATTGTCTGTGTCCGTGCATACGGCATTTTTTGCATCTGGGTTACCACCGCTTTCACCTGGTTGAATGTTTTTCCGTCTGCTGTTGGAAAAGCAGTCAGTATGGGACCGTACGATCCTGGTCCAAGATCTCCTTCTTCCAGTCCAAATTTTGCGCACTTTTCTTTTGTTACCCAGTTTTTCCAGAAAACCTCTGGACACCCATACGACATGAGCTCTTTTAGTGTCCTAGCTCCATTTATAAACCCGACAATTTCTCCAATTGCTCCCAACCATAGTCTTAACTTAGGATCATCAAGGTTTCGAATAGGGGTAATAGGTGCACCATTGGCTACAGAGTAGGTGAGTGATTTTCCAGAAAGTTCAAGGGCATATATGCTGCCTGAATTTTTATTCTCCGGAAGCAGTGTATGAATAGGGGCTTTTGTTTTTCCATTTTCTAAAATCTCTCTGAGGAGATCTTCATACTGTGAGTCTGTAGTGCGTTCCATATACGGTTTGTAAAGAACAGGTTGTTTTATTTCCATAATTTGTTTTTTGCAAACTCTATAGCAATGAGCAAAAAAGTCAACAGCGGTTGTTATTTAAACCTTTGATGTTAGACTCTCCGTATGAAAGAAAATCTTGAACAGGCACTCAGGGGGATTGCGAAGGAGTTAGGTATCCCCGAGGTGGCTTTTTCGGTAGAGCATCCAAAGGAGCTCTCGCATGGCGACTACGCGACTAACCTGCCGCTGGTGGCAGCAAAGCAGTTGGGGAAGAGTCCAAAAGAAATTGCCGAGCTCGTGAAAAAGAAATTGCTTGCACTGGGGTTGTCAGAGGTTGAATCGGTAACTGTTGCCGGTGCTGGGTTTGTGAATATCACCCTTACTAGTGCTTTTTTTACTAGTGCACTTGCCGAAATTTTACATACGAAAGAGTTCGGAAAAAATAATTCTCTGGCTGGAAAAAAAGTACTGATCGAGTACACGCAGCCAAACCCCTTCAAGCCGTTCCATATTGGGCACCTGATGAGTAACTCGATTGGTGAATCGCTCACCAGAATTTTTGAGTGGAGCGGGGCAAAAGTGGTGCGGGCAAACTACCAGGGCGATGTTGGCTTGCACGTTGCAAAAGCCATTTATGGATTGATGCAAAAACCAATGCCTGAGAAGCTGGCAGCGGGGAGTATTGCCGAGCAGGCAGCCTACATTGGTACGTGTTACGCGCAGGGTTCGAGCTTGTATGACGAGAGCGCGGAAGCGAAGCAGGCGATTGATGCAATAAACAAGCAGGTGTACGACCGAAGCGATGAATCGGTGAATAAACTCTACGAGTGGGGGAGAAAAGTAACCCTGCTCGCATTTGAGGGGTTATACCAGCAGCTGGGCACCACGTTTGACCACTACTTTTTTGAGAGCGAAATGGCAACAGTCGGGTTGCCACTGGTGCAAGAAAATAAGGGGAATGTGTTTGAAGAATCTGACGGGGCGATTGTGTTCCATGCAGAAACATATAATCCAAAACTGCACACGCGGGTATTTATTACCTCTGCAGGATTGCCGACGTACGAGACGAAAGAGCTCGGGCTCACCAAAACAAAATTTGAAACAATCAACCCTGATCTCTCCATAGTGCTTACTGCTGTTGAACAGGTAGGAGTGATACAGGTAGTGCGCGAAGCAGTTCGGCTCATTAATCCGGCGTGGGCAGAGAAAATGCTCCACGTAACGCACGGCATGATGCGCTTTGCGAGCGGCAAGATGTCCTCGCGTAAGGGGAATGTGATTACCGGAGAATCACTCTTGCGCGATGCAGAAAAAGCGGTGCTTGAGAAAATGCAGGATCGAGCAATGGCAGCAGCTGAGCGGCAGCAGGTTGCCGAGCTGGTTGGTACCGCAGCGATCAAGTACTCGATTTTAAAGCAGGCAACCGGGAGCGATATTGTGTTTGACTTTGAGAAATCTATTTCGTTCGATGGCGATTCGGGACCGTACCTGCAGTACAGTGTTACTCGCGCTAAAAGTGTGCTTGCAAAAGCGGCAGCGCTCCATATGCAGAGCAAAGTGAGTGGCAGTGAACAGGTAACCGTGCTTGAAAAACTGCTGTGTCGATTTCCTGCAGTAGTTATGCGAGTGCAAGCCGAGCGTGAGCCGCACTACCTCACCACCTTCTTGACTGAGCTCGCGAGTGCGTTCAATGCCTTTTATGGTGCGCACCAAATTGTGGGCGAGGGAACCGAATACCAGCATCGCCTAGCAGTAACTGAAGCGTTTGTGCAGGTGATGGAACGCGGCTTGTGGCTGTTGGGAATTAGCGTCCCTGAAAAAATGTAGTAGAATAGCTCCCGTATGAATCACCCAAAAACAGAACGATCACTTATTATTATTAAACCCGATGCGCTCCAGCGGAACTTGGTAGGGAATATTATCCACCGTTTTGAACGGAAAGGGTTGAAAATTATTGGTATGAAGATGATGACGCTTGAAGATGCTGTGTTAGCAGAGCACTATGCACATGTTGCTGATAAGCCGTTCTATCCTCGCATCAATCGATTTATGAAATCGGCACCAGTAATTGTTATAGCGATTGTGGGTATCAATGCTATTGGCGCAATTCGCACGATTGTTGGTCCAACAAAAGGGTATGAAGCAGATGCAGGGAGCATCAGGGGAGATTTTTCGATGAGTATGCAGTCAAACGTGGTGCACGCCTCTGATTCTGTTGAAAATGGCGAAATAGAAATAAAACGATTCTTCAAAGAAGATGAATTATTTAGCTATGAGAAGATCGATACAACGTATATTTTCTCTGACGATTTACTCTGAGTGCGTTCGGAGACATTTTTCCCTAGGTGTCTAGTTGTGCAACAGAATCAGGCATCTATACTGAGTATACGGTTACCCTATTTATTAACTAGAAACGCGCTGAATCAGGGAACTGCAGTGGAATTGGTGAAATCTTTTTATGTCGCCTCTTCCCAGGTGCCCACTTAGCAAAAAGGCTAAGTTAATAATTAGGTAGTAGCCGTAACGAGGAACTCGTCCTGTAAAGGATGGGTTTTTCGTTTGCGGAATGTGCGATAATGGGTGGATGAGAAAAACATTAGTACTCCGCGCACTGCTGTTAGTACTTTTTATCTTTGCGGTGAATGCGCTCGCGATGAAGTTCTATTGGTATACAGCAATGTTGTGGTTCGATATGCCAATGCATTTTTTAGGGGGTGTATTTTTGGCACTTGCAACAGGAGTATGCTTGAGCAGACAGCTGCTCGAGAAGCCATTTAGACAGGTGCTGCCTATACTACTTATTTCAGTGCTCTGCTTCGGTGTTTTGTGGGAATTATTTGAATATTCAGTGCAGACGGTTATCCGATTTGCACAGCTCGCAAACATACCTGATTCTTTTTCTGATTTGTTTTTCGATATGCTCGGCGGAAGTATCGGCGCAATTTTTGTCTATCGTCTCAAGAGGCGGTACAATAGAGCACGTGAGTGAATCAAAAAAACTGAAATTAACATTTGCCGGCGGCACTGGTTCAGTAACCGGCGCCAATTTTTTACTCGAAGGCGAGGGAAAGCGGTTCTTAGTTGACTGCGGGCTCGCGCAGGGTACAAAACTTGCCGATGAATCAAACTGGGAAGCGTTTACCTATGATCCGACAAGTATTGATTTTCTTTTTATCACCCATGCCCATATCGATCACGTTGGTCGGATTCCAAAACTTATCCACGATGGCTTCAAGGGCACTATCTACTCAACCATTCCTACCAAAGATATTGCCGAGCTAATGCTTGAAGATACAGCAAATATTCTCTCGCGCAGCGATAACGAACTGCTCGGAAAAATATACAGCCCGGATATTTTAAAAAAAGTATTTGCTCATTGGCAAGTGGTTGATTATCACCAAGAAATTCGGATCGATCCATTTCTCTTTCGGTTCCGCGATGCGGGGCACATTTTAGGGTCGGGAATGCTCGAGATTATTTATAACAATAAAAAAATTGTCTTTACTGGCGACCTCGGCAACTCGCCGTCACCACTCTTAAACGACACTGAGGTGCTCCAAAATGTTGATTACCTCATTATGGAATCAGTCTACGGCGATCGGAATCACATTTCTCGCAACGAACGCCGGAAACTTTTGGAGGGGGTGATCGAGGATAACTTTAAAAAAAATGGTGCACTGGTGATTCCAACATTCTCGCTCGAGCGAGCGCAGGAGCTTTTGTACGAAATTGACAGCCTGGTTGAGCACGATCGCATTCCGCGGATGCCGGTGTTTTTAGATTCACCATTGGCGATAAAACTTACCCGCGTGTATAAAGATCACACACGCTACTTTAATGCTGAAGCTCGCGCAGCTATTGGCGAAGGCGATGACATTTTTAATTTCCCTGGTTTGAAACTCACCTTACTTACTGAAGAATCAAAATCAATTTTGCATGTGCCGAACCCGAAGATTGTCATTGCTGGCTCGGGGATGTCGAACGGCGGACGAGTGCTCCACCATGAAATAAACTATCTTCCTGATGAAAGTAACACGCTACTGCTCACCGGCTACCAATCGCAAGGCACTATCGGACGGATGATTCAAGATGGAACGAAGTCGGTACGGATTAACGGCGAAGATGTACCGGTTCGGGCGAAGGTGGTGTTTATTGATGGCTACTCGGGGCACAAAGATTCGGATCACCTGATCCAGTTTGTTGAAAGCGTTGCCGATTCAGTGAAAAAGGTGTTTGTGGTGATGGGCGAGCCCAAATCATCGCTCTTTTTAACCCAGCGCCTGCGCGATTACCTGGGTGTGTACGCGTTCGCTCCTGAGCAGAACGATGTAGTAGAATTAGAGTGCTAGCCACATGGAAGAAGTAAAAAACAACAACAGTAATAAGTACGTCTGCTACAATTCACCGCTTGAAAATAGCGAGAAACACGGGCATGTAAAGCTTAAGTTTGGTGTTTCCGGTGCTGCAGAAACAGGGCACTGTGGGCTCGATGCGCTTGAAAAAGCAAAAGAACTTGGTCGCGAGCTGGTGCGCCAGGGCGGGCTGGTGCTCACCGGTGCTACCACTGGCTTTCCGCTCTGGGCAGCGATGGGCGCCAAAGAGGCACATGGTATTTGTATTGGTATCTCTCCAGCGGCAACTGCTAAAGAACATGTTGAAACCTACCGCCTGCCGCTCGACTATATGGATTTAATCATCTACACCGGATTTGGGTTTCCGGGGCGCGATATTTTGTTTACCCGCAGCTCTGACGCCATATTTATTGGCTGCGGGCGCATTGGTACTATTCACGAGTTTACAATTGCGTTTGAAGACGGCAAGCCGGTGGGGGTGCTTGAAGGTCCGTGGACCATGGCAGACCAAATTCGCGATATGATCGAAAAGGGGAATCGCCCGACTGATCGGGTTATCTTTGATGCCGACCCAAAGCGCTTGGTACAGCGGGTGATTGCAATGGTTGAAGAAGACCAAAAGAAGTACCAATCACTCTAAGTTCTTGGCTTGTTTCTGGCAGCGTGTTTGCTATAGTAGCAAGTAATTTTGCTATGTGCGGACGGGTTTTAATTTTTATATGAACAACAATACAAACGAAATAAAGAAATCAGCAGCGGCAGAGCGCGAAGAGCGCGTCTTGGAGTTTTGGAAAGAGAAAGAAATTTTCAAAAAGTCGCTCGAGAAAACTAAGGATGGCAAACCATTTGTGTTTTACGAAGGTCCGCCTACTGCAAACGGCAAGCCGGGGATTCACCATCTAGAAGCTCGTGCGTTTAAAGATGTTATTCCGCGTTACAAAACGATGCAGGGATTTTCAGTGCGCCGAAAGGGTGGCTGGGATACCCACGGGTTGCCGGTTGAGCTCCAAGTGGAAAAAGAGCTCGGATTGAAATCGAAAAAAGAAATCGAGCAGTATGGGATTGCCGAGTTTAATAAAAAATGTAAAGAGAGTGTGTGGATGTATGTTGATCTGTGGACACGCTTTACTGACCGTATTGGTTACTGGGTTGATCAAAAAGATCCGTATGTAACCTACCATAATAACTACATTGAGTCGGTGTGGAATATTTTGGGCAAAGTAGAGAAAGATGGACTTTTGTATAAAGACTATAAAGTGCTGCCGTGGTGCCCGCGCTGCGGTACGGCGCTCTCTTCGCATGAATTGGCGCAAGGCTACGCTGATGTAAAAGATCTTTCGGTATATGTAAAATTTAAGATCAAAATTCCCACCAAAGATGTTTCCCAGTCTTCGGGTCGCTTCGCTCAACCAGACATGGAAAAAATCTTCGGTGGGGGTACTGCCCCGGTCTACTTATTGGCATGGACTACTACACCATGGACGTTACCAGGGAATGCGGCACTTGCTGTTGGAGCTGCGATTACGTATAGCATTATCGAGAAAGAAAATGAATTATTAATTCTTGCAAAAGAACGACTTGATGGTGTTGAGGGAGAGTACACGGTACTTGGCGAACTGACAGGTAGTGAACTTGTTGGTCTTGAGTACGAACCACTCTATCCATATCTCTCAGAACAAATAAATGGAACTGAAAAAGAGAAACTTACCAATGCCTACAAAGTATATGCAGCAGATTTTGTAACCACGAATGATGGTACAGGAATTGTGCATATTGCGCCGATGTACGGGCAAGACGACTTTGAACTCGGTACGCAGGTTGGGCTGCCAAAACTACACACTGTTGATGATAGTGGGCACTTTATAAAAGGTACCAGTTTTCTTGAGGGACAGTTTGTAAAAGATGAGAGTACCGCAGTTGAGATTATCAAAGATTTGGCACACCGCGGGCTTTTGTTTAAAAAAGAAAAGTACGAGCACTCGTACCCGCACTGCTGGCGCTGCAAAACGCCGCTCATCTACTACGCGCGCGATTCGTGGTATATCCGGATGTCGGACGAGCGTGTCAAACATACCTTGATTGAAGAAAACAAATCTATCAATTGGGAACCTGTACATATTCGTGATGGG
>DATIBQ010000081.1:0-5338 GCA_035457445.1 Minisyncoccota bacterium | reverse complement strand
GAACGAAACTCGCGCAAAGAGCGGTATCATGCGCACGCGTGAATTTGTAATGAAAGATTTGTACTCATTTTCAAAAAATGAAGTAGAGCATCTGTCTTTTTATGAGAAAGTAAAACAAGCATATTTAAATATTTTTAAGCGTATAGGAATTGGGGACATAACATATGTAACTTTTGCTTCAGGGGGCGTATTTTCAAAATTTTCTCATGAATTTCAAACAGTGACTGATGCAGGTGAAGATATTATTTATATCCACAAAGAAAAAAATATTGCTATTAATAAAGAAGTTTTTACAAATGATGTAAAAAAAGATTTAGTAGGGTTAGATGAAAATTTTGTAGAAGCAAAGGCAGTAGAGGTTGGAAATATTTTTACCCTTGGCACACGATTCTCTGATGCACTCGGTTTAACCTACACTAATGAAGCAGGAGAATCACAGTCGGTATTCATGGGTTCATACGGCATTGGTCCAGCACGGCTCATGGGCACGGTCGTTGAGGTGCTCTCGGATGAAAAGGGAATCGTCTGGCCTGAGGCAATTGCGCCATTCAAAGTACATTTGTTAGTACTTGGTGAGAAGCCAGAAATCCGTGCTGAAGCAGAACGGATATATAAGTTTTTACAAAAAGAAGGCTACGAGGTGCTCTTTGATGACCGTGAAGCGGTGTTAGCAGGAGAAAAGTTTTCTGATGCAGACCTGCTCGGGATGCCGGTGCGGGTAGTGGTATCGGAACGTGCACTTGCGGCAGGCGGGTACGAGGTGAAGCGTCGAAACAGTACCGAAACAACAATTGTAACGGATCACGATTTAGCAGCACTCTTAGCACTCTAACTAATGCATGTTTGATAGACTCTACCGCCGATTTTCAAACGATATTGGAATCGACCTTGGCACGGCGAATACGCTGGTGTATTTAAAGCGGCACGGCATTGTTATTTCTGAGCCGTCAGTGGTAGCAGTGAATCAAAAGACGGGGACGATTGTAGCGGTCGGGCGTGAAGCAAAAGATATGCAGGGGCGTACGCCAGGGCACATAAAAACAATTCGTCCATTGGTAGAAGGTGTGGTTTCAGATTTTGAAATGACCGAAGAAATGCTCGCGTACTTTATCCGCAAAGCTGAAAAGCTCTCAAAAAAATTCTTTCGACCGCGGGTAGTAATTGGGGTGCCGTCGGGGATTACGAATGTTGAAATGCGGGCGGTGTATGATGCGGCAATTAACGCCGGCGCGCGTGAAGTGCATTTGGTTGAGGAGGCGATGGCAGCAGCACTCGGGGTCCGGCTGCCGGTGCTTGAAGCGACAGGGTCGTTTGTGGTTGATATTGGCGGTGGCACTACCGACATCGCTCTCATTGCGCTCGGCGGTATTGTACGATCGCTCAATTTGCGGATCGCAGGGGATCATTTTAATACTGCGCTTATTGAGTACCTGCGAGATGAATTTAAACTGCTGGTGGGCGAGCAGACAGCTGAGGGAATAAAAATCGCGCTCGGTTCGGCGATTGAAACTGACTATATGGAGCTCGAAGTGCGCGGTCGCGATATGGTAACAGGACTCCCGCGCTCGCTTATTATTACCGATGGTGATGTGCGCGAGGCGCTCCGGTACCCGCTCTCGCTCTTGGTGGTTGGTATTCGTGAAGTACTTGAAACATCGCCGCCGGAGATGCTCTCGGATATTATTACGAGCGGCATTGTGCTCACCGGCGGCGGGTCGCTCCTCCATGGGCTGGCAACACTGCTCTCAGCTGAACTGAAGCTGCCGATCTATGTGGCTGATGATCCGCTCACCGCGGTAGCGCGGGGAACCGGCGTTATTTTAGAAGATTTTAAAAAGCACCAGAGTGTACTACTCTCGCTTGAGACCTATGCGGAAGTACGGTAGATCGCGGCAGGTACGTCCGGCAACAGTTATCTTGGCAGCAGTGTTGCTGCTGGTAACTATTTTTTTCCGACCGCTCTCTCGGGGAGTAAAAACTATTGCTACACCATTGTGGCAGACGCGTCAGGCTGCAAATGAATTTACTAACCGACTTTTGCAAAGTAAAAAATCCCTTGCTGCTGAACTTGCCTCGGTTGAAGCAGAACTCACCGAGTCGCGCTTGAAAATTATCGAGCTTAGTACTATCGAAGAGGAAAACAAAGAGCTGAGAAAACTCCTCGGCAGAGGCGAGCCGGGCGAGGTGGTGCTCGCTGGTATCCTCACTCACCCGCAGCAGTCGCTCTATAACACCTTCCAAATTGATGCAGGTACTGGGGAAGGTATTGTAGTTGGAGCTCGAGTGTTTGTGGGCACCAGCATGCTTGTTGGTACTATTACCGATGTGACAGCACGAGGTGCAACTGTAACGCCGTTTGCGAGTCCGGGTAATCAAACGAGTGCGTATGTTGAAGGTTCAAATGTTTCAGTAACAATTACCGGGCGCGGTGGGGGAGATTTTGAGGTCGAGCTCCCGCGCGATATTCCGTTTGATCCGGGAATGGCGATTGTGAGCCAGGGCATACATTCGTATATAATTGCGATTATCGAGCATGTTATTTCTGACCCGCGCGATCCGTTCCAAAAACTACTGGCGCGGATGCCGGTAAACTTGCGGACGGTGAAGTGGGTGACGGTCGAGAAAAAATAAAGCCCCACCGTTTGACGGGCAGGGCTCGGGACTCATGACTGGCAAAAGAGCCAACTACAAGCTAGCTTGATGGTAGCACATTTATTTAAAATAGTCAAGTATGCAATTTTCAATCAATAAAACACTTCCCGGGACGCTCGGTCGCACGGGGACCATAACAACACCTCACGGCACCATCGAAACGCCGGCATTTGTGGTGGTTGGTACCAAGGCAACAGTAAAAGCGCTTACTCCCGAGCAGGTACGCTCACTTGGGGCGCAGGTAGTACTCGCCAATACCTACCACTTATATTTGCAGCCAGGAGATGAACTCGTAAAACAAGCCGGCGGGTTTGCAAAATTTATGAACTGGAATGGACCGACCATGACCGACTCGGGCGGCTTTCAGGTATTTTCACTTGGTGAAGCGTTTGGTAAAGGCGGGGTGAGTAAGGTGGCAAAAGGAGAATCGGTTATTGTTCCAGAAAGTGAACACACGGCGCATGCAAAACTGGCGAGCATTTCTGAAGAAGGTGTTGAATTCAGCTCGCATATCGATGGCTCAAAACATTTTTTTACCCCCGAGCGATCGATGGAAATTCAATGGAATTTAGGAGCTGATATTATTTTTGCTTTTGATGAATGTACGAGCCCAACTGTACCTGAGAGTTATCAGCGCGAAGCCCTCGACCGCACCTACCGCTGGGCACAGCGCTCAATTACAGCGCATGAAAAATTGGATACTGAAAATAAACAAGCACTCTTTGGTGTGGTCCAGGGCGGGCAAGTAAAAGAATTGCGGGAGCACGCAGCGCGAACGATTGGCGCGCTCAACTTTGACGGGTTTGGTATTGGCGGATCGTTTACTAAAGAGGATATGTATACAGCGGTAGGTTGGGTAAATGCAATACTTCCGCCAGAAAAACCGCGGCACCTCTTGGGTATTGGTGAGCCGGAAGATTTGTTTGGTGGGGTAGAGAATGGTTGTGACACGTTTGATTGTGTTGCCCCAACCCGGATGGCGCGCAACGGTACACTCTATACAAAAGACGGCAAAATAAATATGTTAAATGCAAAATTTGTGAACGATTTTTCTCCAGTTGATTCCACATGTCAGTGTTACATCTGTATGAACTACACTCGCGCGTACCTGGCGCACCTCTTCCGTGCAAACGAAATGCTCGCCGGCACCCTTGCCTCAATCCATAACCTTCATTTTATTGTTTCGCTCGTCGACACTATCCGTGCTTCAATATACGATGACACATACTGTGCTTTCAAAGAATCATTCCTCACTCGCTTTTTAAAAAAGTAAATCTGTTATACTTATAGCCATGTTCAGTCTTCGGAAAACACTCGTTTCGTTTTTGATCCTTACTGCCTTCAGCTCGTTTCTGGCATATAAAATTATTGATCTTGGGTACGATAATATGTATGAAGCTCAAGCACTTGGAATCAGTGAATAACAATAACTGTTTAAAGAAACTCTTTGCTTTTGTTCTTTTTGTTGTACTCTTTTTTGCTGTAAGTCAAAGCGCAGAAGCAGCGAGTCGCTACTGGGTTGGTGGTACGGGAACATGGGATCAGTCCACTACGACACACTGGTCGGCATCTTCAGGCGGCTCGGGGGGAGCATCGGTGCCGACAGCGTCAGATGATGTGTTTATTGATAGCAGTTCCGGCAGTGGAACGATCACTGTCAGTGCCACTGCCCCAATGCTCAGTCTTGATTTTACCGGCTACACCGGAACATTTGCTGGTTCTGCAGCGACTACTATTTCTGGTTCCCTAACACTTGGCGCGGGAATGACATTAACCTATACCGGAAATATCACTTTTAATGCCACAAGCGGATCACGTACTATAACGAGTAATGGTAAAAGTCTTGCTTCTTCTGTTACGTTTAACGGTACAGGTGGTACGTGGGCAATACAGGATACCTTTGTTACTACACAGGGTATAGTGCTCGTAGCGGGGACATTAAATCTTAATAACTTTAATACCACTAGTAGTTCTTTTGTTGGAACTGGTACTGGGGTGAGGACACTTACCATGGGTTCGGGAACATGGACGCTTTCCGGTTCAGGAATAGTGTGGGATATAGAAAATGCTAGTGTAACGCCTGATATTACATTTAATGCCAATACGTCAACAATAAAAGTTACCAACACGTCAGGTGCGGTTACTTTTCGTGGAGGTAGCCATACATATAATAAATTATGGTTCTCAAAAGGAGCTGATACTAATTCAATTACCATTACAGGCTCCGCTAATACGTTTGGTGAATTAAAAGATGATGGTACGGCAGCTCACTCACTATTCTTTGGTTTCAATTCGACAACAACAATAAGTACCTGGAATATTTCTGGAACTCCTGGTAATTTGATTACTATCAGTAGTAGTGATGGGAGTACCGGAGTGCATTTACTTGTCAAGGTGGGGAGCTATGTCGATGCTGATTATCTCAACATCCAGCATTCAGCGGCTTCTCCTGTAGGAAGATGGTTTGCGGGAACGCATAGTGTTGATAATCAAGCTGTTGCAACTGCCGGAAGCGGCTGGGCTTTTACTGTTCCTGATACCACAGCTCCAGTGATTGCTGAAGTAACTCCTGTTTCAAGCCCAACAGCTGATGCTACCCCCAACTACACCTTCAGTTCCACCGAAGCGGGTACCATCAGTTACGGCGGCTCATGCTCGAGTGCTACGACATCGGCAGCTTCAGGGA
>DATIBQ010000080.1:0-2953 GCA_035457445.1 Minisyncoccota bacterium | reverse complement strand
AGAGCAGCCGGCGAGCACCACTCCGGGTATAGTTACTTTTACGGGTATTATTCCGGGCGGTGCAACGCAATTGTATGACCCACTTGATTCAAAAAGTCATGAACTTTTACTCACACAATTACTCTTTACAGCACTCCAGCCGGGAACGCCGAACTTTTCAATACGGTCTTCTGATATTCGTGTCCATGACGGCAAGGGGACGCCGCTTGCCTACATTGTTTCAGACCAGGTAGTTACCACTGCTCCTTCGGTGGAAGTGCTTGTTCCTGATGCGATACCGCCGGCACCATTTGCAGTGGTACACCAGTCTGCATCAGCAGTAACCCGTACCCCCGAGCTGATAGTTTTTGCCGCAGCTGATGCGGAGAGCGGCATTGCCCGCTACGAAGCAAAAATTGGCGGCAGCCGATGGAAACCGGCACAGAGTCCACTTGCGCTTAACTATCACGCACTCCCGCTAGCGGTTGCTATCAGGGCGTATGACTTTTCAGGAAACGTACAAGAAGAACGCGTGCAGATACCTGGCTCTGGATTCTCAGGAGCGGCTGCAGCCGGCGGCGCACTACTCCTATTTATAATCGTGTTGCTTCGCGCTATGCTATCAAAGAGATCATGAAGCGGATAGTAGCACAATTAGTTGGGGTTATACTGCTCCTCGTTCCAACCCTGGTGAACGCTTCATCTGCTACACTCTCTGTTTCTAGTACAAAAAAAATAGTTACCGCCGGGGAACAGTTTACTCTTACCGTTCGAGCAGCATCAGTCGATCAGCCGATCAATGCTATTTCAGGAACACTGGTACTACCAGTCGGTGTCGTCCGGGTTGGCTCGATAACTACTACAGGCAGTGCACTTAATTTTTGGATACGAGAGCCAAAAGTAGTAGGGAATACCATTCCCTTTGAAGGCATTATTCTCAGTCCTGGGTACCAAGGCGCACATGCAGTAGTGTTTAGTGTTACACTTACCGCTACCCGTTCAGGTGCTGCAACATTTCGCTTAAGCGAGGGCGCAATTCTTGCGCATGATGGTAAGGGAACGAATGTACTCGGGACACTTTCAGGTGCCATGGTAAGAATTACTAGTTCTGATTCTCAACCGGTGGATCAGCCAGAGTCTGAAACGGTAACATATATCCCTTCACCTGAAACGCCGAAGCGCCTACCTGCACTTCCGGTGGTTACTGAGTATTCCGATGCAGTAGCGCCTGGAGCCGAGTTATTTATACGAGGAAAAGGGGAGCCGCAGGCAATTACTAAACTTACCTTTCAAGATATGGCAGCACGTTCGCTTGGTGAACGCTTTATAAATATGCTCCAAACAAAGCGCTACCGTTTGAGCGATGTATTTATAAAAAATGACGAGACAGGAAATTTTGAATACCATACCCCAAAATCGCTACTCGCTGGTTCGTACAATGCAATGCCGTTTTTAGTTGATGCGGAGAGCGGCACTGAAAAGCCCGGGCTGGGTGCAAAGATATTTGTTTCTGATAGCCCGATGGTCGGCTTCCTGATCGTACTCTTAAATGTGCTCGCACTTTTAGTGCCCGTGGTTGGGCTGATAGTCCTTATTTACTTTATCCCGTGGTACTCGTGGAGGCGGATGCGCGTGCTGCGCCGCCGGCTTGGGCTTGAGGAGGAAAAACTCATTGTCTCTGAACATCAGCTTGAACGGGAAGATCGGCTTCGCGAAAAAATTACTAATATGCCCGAGCAGCTAGGGAAGTAGAGGGGTGATTTTGTGCTAGTATATATGCACATGAAGCAAAAAATACCTCTTTTTATTTTTGCACTTTCTCTCTGTTTTGCACCACTTATTACTCGTGCACAAATCGACATTCTTACCAAAGAAGAACGGCTTTGGCTTCAAAATCGCAATAATACCATTGTGGTATATCCAGAAAAAAATAACCCTCCGTTTGTCTACCTCCCGAGCCCTACCGCCGAACCAATCGGTCTTTCGATTGAGTACCTCGAGCGCATTGCCGAAAAAGTACACGCACGGCTTTCGTTTTTACCGGCAAAATCGCGCGCCCAAGTACTAGCAGAGGTAGCAGAAGGAAAAGGTGATGTTGTGGTGCGTACTGATGAGACGGTGGGCAGTGAAGCATCTGCGCTGCGCTACACACAGTCGTACTTGAGCGTGCCGGTAGTGCTTGCAGTGCGGCGCGATAGCAGAGATTCTGAGCTTACCTTAGCTGATTTGGCAGGTAAGCGGATTGCTGTAACGAGTGCTTCAGGTGCTGCTGAGTTTATTCGGAAAAATTATCCTCGAGTGGTGGTGCATCAGGTAACCGATGACGAAATTGGGTTGCAGCAGCTCGTGCTGGGTGAAGTTGATGCTCAGGCGATTGATCTTGCCTCGCTCTCGTACTTTCTTTCGCGGCAGGCGCTTTCGGCAGTAAAGGTGGTCGGGCACACCGGCTTTTACTACCAGCTTGCATTCGCTGTTCCCGAGGGGAAAGCAATCCTCCAATCAATTTTAGATAAGGGACTCACGCAGGTTTCAGACACCGAGCGGCAGCTGATTTCAGAAAAATGGATGCAAGCTTCGGCTCGTACTCTTGAGCGTACGCCGCGTTCTTGGTTTGGGGGGGACCAGACATTTGTTATTGTTGCTGCTATTTTAGGTGGCGCACTGCTTATTTCGCTCGTCCTCTTAGGTATTGCAAAGTGGCACTACCGGACATCTCGTTTTTATAAACGATTTCAGCGGCAGGATGAGGCAAAAGAAAAACTGCGCGAGCTTGAAGCTGCGAGTGCCGTTATTGAATCTGAGCTGAAGGAGATTAAAGCGCTCGAGCATGAAGTTGCTTCAGTGATTACGGATACTAAAACTGACCATCTATAAAACCTAAAACCCCCACGCGCATGCGTGAGTGTTTTAGTGAAAGAAACTGTTCTACAAGCTAGAACGAGCGTCGCTGGAAGGGGCGACGATCACCGCCTCC
>DATIBQ010000079.1:0-7992 GCA_035457445.1 Minisyncoccota bacterium | reverse complement strand
TTTGCGTGCACTTCGTGTGGAATCGAACGCTTTTCAGTGAACTTAATCTTGATTGCATTTTTACGGGCAGTTTTAAGTGCTTTAGCAATAGCGAGCGAGGTGTCGTTACCCTTACCGGTTCCTACTCCCACCATGCCGTTACGATCGCCAATGATCATTGAAACAGCAAAACTCATACGCCGACCACCGGCAACCACGCGGGTTACGCGCCGTACCTCGAGCATTTTTTGATCAAATTCTTTTGGACGGTCAGTAAACGGTCGGCGTTCTCCTCCTTTTCTTTGCCCTCCTGCTGGTTTTCGTGATGGTGTTCGTTCGTTCATAAAATAGTATTAAAATAGTAACCCATTTGCGCGCGCTGCGTCGGCGAGTGCACTGATGCGCCCTGCGTACTTAAATCCGTTTCGGTCAAAAACTGCTGCGGTAATCTTCTTCTCTTTTGCTAAAGCAGCAATTGCTGCGCCTACTGCTTGTGCTGCTTCCATCTTCTTCATCTTACCAAGCTTTAGGTCGGTTGCGCTTGCCAGAGTTGTAGCGGTACTGTCGTCAATCAACTGCGCGTAGATAAAACGGTTTGAGCGATACACCGAAAGGCGTGGACGAGCCGCCGTTCCAGAAACACGGGAACGGATCTTGCGCTTAATGCGGAGTTTTTTATCTTGTGTCGTTTGCTGTGCCATATATGGTTATGCGGTCTTCTTACCGGCTTTTCGGCGAATTACTTCAGTATCGTAACGGAACCCTTTCCCTTTGTACGGCTCTGGCTTTTTCAGCGCTCGAACCTTTGCCGTAAATTGCCCTACCAGCTCTTTATCGATACCAGTAACAGTAATGTTATTTTTTTCTGCGGTTACCACAAGCCCTTCTGGGATTGGAACAACAACCGGGTGCGAAAATCCAAGCGCGAGGTTGAGGTCTTTTCCTTTTACTTCACTCTTAAATCCCACCCCTTCAAGAATAAGCTTTTTTACGTAGTTTGTCTGCACACCTGCGATCATATTCTCTACATGCGATGCATAGGTACCCCAGAGTGCTCGAGAGAGCGGATCGAGTGCAACAGGAGTAAATGAAATGATGTTGTTCTCGATAGTAATAGCTACCTCAGGGCGAAACTGCCGTGAAAGCGTGCCGAGCGGTCCTTTTGCGGTGAAGAGCCCGTTTTCAAGTGTTACGGTTACTGCTGCAGGAATTTCAAGTTGTTGTTTTCCGACTCGACTCATAGATTTACCAGATTGAAAACAGTAATTCGCCGCCGACCTGCTCTTTTTTTGCCTGTTTATCGCTCAAAATCCCTTTTGGTGTTGAGAGCACGTACATGCCGTGTCCGCTCTTAAACGGGCGAAGATCCTTAGTGCCTGCGTACGTGCGGCGAGACGGCTTTGAAATGCGAGCAATATCGTGCACCTTGGCACCGGCATCGGTATACGCAAGCTCAATTACCAGCACCGGCATGTTCTCCTTCTCGGTTTTCTTTGACACATTCGCCACAAAGCCGCTGCCCTTCAAGCATTCAGCAATCGCGAACTTGATCTTCGAGAACGGGATCGTGACTGATTCTTTTGAGACCATACTCGCGTTCTTGATAGAAACGAGCATGTTTGCTATTGGATCGGTTACCATATAATTACCACGATGACTTACGAATGCCCGGAATCTGACCTTCGTTTGCTAATTCACGGAAGCAGATGCGGCAGATGCCGAAATCGCGCATAAAACCTCGACCGCGACCACAGCGAAAACAGCGGTTAGTTGCTCGCGTACTGTACTTTGGCTTTCGTTGTGATCTTACAATGACTGATGTTTTTGCCATAAAAAATAAGGCGTCCTTCGCGCATATCGCGTTTTAGTTTCTTTGGCTCTCGCACAAGAGGGGCAAAGAGAGAAAAACGGATGCCACCGATGAACCCGAGTATCCTAGCAGAAGCAGTGTGATTGGTCAACTACTTCTTAAATGGGATACCGAGGTGAGTGAAGAACGCGATTGCTTCTGCTTTTGTTTTTGCGGTTGAAACGAGTGTTACGGCAAGACTAAACACATCGCGGAGATCTTCATCGGCAGTTTCAGGGAAAATAGTGTGCTCTTTAATACCCAAGGTCATGTTTCCCATACTGTCAACTACTTTTGTATCAATACCGCGGAAGTCCTTAGTGCGCGGAATAGCAACATGGATAAGTTTATCCAAAAAGTGGTACATGCGTGCACCGCGGAGCGTTACTGCAAGCCCCACCGGGTCGCCCTGGCGGATTTTAAAGCTCGCGATTGACTGCTTTGCCGCACGCACGGTTGGCTTTTGACCAGCAATTTTTGCCAATCGCTCGAGCACAAACTTGTTTCGATCAGGAGACTTTTTCATGCCCGAGCCGGTACCAACCGAAAGTACTACTTTGGTAAGGCGAGGCGAAGCTAACTTGTTGGTGTAGCCCCCAATGGTTTTAAATGCTGCTGCTTCTTTGTCTTTTGTTAGTTGCATAGTGTTGTATTAAAAATTACAGTTCTTGTCCGCTCTTTTTCGCAAAGCGCTGCCATTTCTCGCCGACCTTCTTCTTGCCCACGCGAGTTCTGCTGCCACTTTTTGGATCAACAAGCATGACGTTTGATGTATGCACCGAGCGCTCGCGCTCAATGATTGAGCCCGATTCAGTACTGCGACGTGCCTTTTGATGCACCTTTGCTTTGGCAATGCCTTCTACTACCACTCGGTTTGATTCGCCAAGTACTTTGGTAATCGTACCCTTTTCACCCTTCTGCTTTCCGGTGATCACTATTACTTTGTCTCCTTTCTTCATTTTCATAAAAATTTATAGTACCTCAGGGGCAAGAGAAATAATTTTTTGGTAGCCGCGCTCGGCAAGCTCGCGCGGAATTGGACCAAAAATGCGCCCTGCCTTTGGTTCCTGCTTTCCTTTCTCGATAATAACTACCGCATTATCATCAAAACGAATGTATGAACCATCTTTGCGGCGAAATGCCGTCCGTTGACGAACAATCACTGCGTAACAAACATCCTTCTTTTTCACCTGCTTGCGGGGCTCTGCTGTTTTCACCGAAATAACCACAATATCACCAATACCCGCGTAGCGTCGGCGTGAACCGCCGAGCACTTTAAAGATCTTGCCGATTTTTCCGCCGGCATTATCTGTAATTTTTACCATTGATCCGTCTTGTAGCATACAATTATTTTACCAACGTAAAGTGCTTATCTTTAGAAAGGGGGCGCACTTCTTGAATGCGCACCGTTGCTCCGACCGTTGCCGTGTTTCCTTCATCGTGTGCCTTGTACTTTTTGGTAATCTTCATGTACTTTTTATACTTTGGATGCTTCACAAAGCGGGTCACCGAAACCACAATGGTTTTGTCCATCTTGTCTGAAACAACAGTTCCTGAAAGTATTTTTTTGTGTCCGGTGGTGTTAGTCATATGAAAGCCTCACTATAATACCCATTTTTTACGCCTTGTCTACTACTTGTGCGCGAAGGGCAGTGAGGAGTCGTGCAATATCGCGCTTTATCTGTCGGCGTTCGCTCGCTGAAGTTGCCTGAGCTCCTGCCGCTTTAAACGCAAGCCCACGGAACTTTGCCCGCAGTGTGGCAACTTCAGTCTGCAATTCTCCCGTATTCTTAGTGGCAGTATCGAGCTTCTTCTTCATATACGTTAGCGAGCAATGATTCGCGTCTTTATTGGTAGCTTCGTCCCCGCCTTTCGGAGTGCTTCTTTAGCAACATCGGCAGTTACCCCATCAACTTCAAAAATGATGCGTCCTGGGTACACCTGAGTGCAGTAGCCAGCCAAATCGCCCTTACCTTGCCCCATGGGTACTTCAGCGGCTTTTCGGGTAAAAGGCATGTCAGGGAATATGCGGGTCCACACACGACCAACCTTGGTGAGCTTGCGCGACATCGCCTTGCGCGCTGCCTCGAGCTGGTTTGAGGTAATACGCTCGGCACTCTCTGCTTTAAGTCCAAACGAACCAAACGCCAAGGTAGCACCACGGGTTTCAACCTTTGGCTTTGCATCGTTGCGGCGCATCTTGTGCCACTTTCTAAATTTTACTTTCTTCGGTACCAACATATACATTACTGCTGCTTCTCATCCTTATTAAAAATTTGCCCCTTATATATCCATACCTTAATACCAATATCGCCGTACGGCAGGTGTGCTCGCTCGCGGGCAAAATCAACGTCAGCACGGAAGGTTTGGAGTGGAATTGAGCCACGCTTAATTTGTTCAGATCGTGAAATTTCAGCACCGCCAAGTCTGCCACCGATTACAAATCGGGCACCTTGCACGCCGCGTACCTGCATCACCTTTTCAACGAGCTGCTTCATCACCCGGCGAAAGGGGAGGCGCTTTTCAAGCCCTTCCGCGATCATGTACGAAACAATCTTCGCATCTGCTTCAGGCTGCGACACTTCAACAATTTCAATTTTCAATTCTCCATCGAGAACGATTTTTTCTTTTTGGATTTTTTTCAGCAAGTCAGCACGAAGTTTGGTTGCACCTTCTCCTTGGCGACCAATAATCATCCCTGGTCGTGAGGTACGGATAATCAGGCGGATGAGCTTCTGCCCACGCTCAATTTCAATTGAAGAGACATATGAACCGCGCAGGCGATTCTCAAGAAATTCGCGAATGGTTACATCAGCCTTCAGTTGGCTCACGTAATTTTTACTCGTAGCAAACCAGCGTGATTTCCAATCACGGAGGATTACTAAACGGTGTGCATAGGGGTGAACAACTTTTGACATATAATTATTTCTTTTCAGTTAGCTTTGAACGCTGCTTTTTTGCTTTTGGTGCTTTTTCAACAAGCTCTACTTGCACATGACTGGTGCGTTTGTTGATAGGCGATGAACGTCCGAACGCACGCGGCATCCAGCGCTTGAGCACCGCCCCCTTGTTCACCTCAATCGACTTAACCACCAAGTCCTCTTTTCGAGAACCAGCCGCTTCAGCATTTGCCACTGCCGATTCAATCAGCTTTTTGATTGGCGTTGCTGCCCGCTTTGGCATATACGAGAGTGCAACAGCTGCATCGGCAATACGCTTCCCTTTTACTGCGCCCGCTACCAGGCGAACCTTGCGGGGAGATTGTCGGTAGTTTTTGAGAAATGCTTTCATAAAAAAGTAATAAGGTTAGGGAAATTATTTTTTAGCAGTGTCAGTAGTTGCCGCCTTCGCTGCTTTTGCCGCAGTAATTTCAGCATCTTTTGCCTTTTGGTCGATCGCCTTTTGCATTGCACCACCATGACGAGTGAACTTGCGGGTGAGCGAAAATTCTCCCAAGCGGTGCCCAACCATATCTTCGGTTACGAGCACTTCTAGGTGCACCTTACCGTTATGTACGCCGAAGGTAAAGCCGACCATTTCAGGCGCAATCTGTGAATCGCGCGCCCACGTCTTAATTACCCCACTTTGGAGTGGGTTTTTTCCTGCGATCTTTTTGAGGAGTTTTGGGTCGACGTACGGACCCTTTGCAAGTGATCTGGTCATATAAACAAATAAAATAGCCCTAACCGAGCCGTAAGCGCTATCTTAACAAATTGAGCTGATATGTCAAACGAATATTCCTTAAACCAAAAAGAGTGTTTTCGGGAGCTCGCGCAGCCGGCGTAAGGCGAGCGGAGCAATTCGCCACGAGGCGAATATGCGTGTCCTGAAAACACTCTTTTTGGTACTACTGAAAGTAATAGGTACAAAAACTAATGATGTAAGGAGTGAAAACAAGAAAACCAACAATAATTGCACCAATAACCGTTAAAAGTACTGCCCCTGCTGCTACATCTTTGGTGTCTCGGGCGTGCGGGTGCGGGTTTGGAGAGGTTAAATTCATGTGTATTTCAATCGCAGTATTGAATGCTTCAGCTGAAAATACCGCCATGATTGAGAAAATAACAAAAATCCATTCCATACTAGTAATTGCAAAGAAAAACCCTGCCACAACAACTATAATTGCAATAACGAGCTGCACCCAGGCGTTATGCTGGCTCTTAAAAAAGAGGTATATCCCGCGTAGTGCATACCGCAAACTATGCGCCCGCGCCGCCACCGAAAACTGCTTCCGCTCATTTACTGGTTCCATAAAGTGGAAGTATAACAAAAGCCCTCTCTAGTAGAGAGGGCTTGGCATCTTCAACCTTGTTTGTAACAGGACTAATATTGCCTTAAAAAAATAGAAGACAACAAAATATTTGTTTTGCACAAGTCATTCCCTGTCTCTAGTTTCATAGCAGTGGTCTTAAAACATTAGTAAAGTTGTTTTACACATAGGTTCACTTGTTTCAAGACATGCACCCATTTGTTTCGTACACACATGGTTTTTGTCTAAACTTTTACTCTTGCAAATACTGCCATAATCCGAGGATTTTTACCAATATTGAGATTTTCTCCCATCAAAAACAGCCAGGCGTGGTAAAAATCAGAAATAAATACTGTTCCCCACTCACGCATTGCACGCTGAAGTACGTGACCAGGATTTAAAGTGGTTATTTCTTCGCCATCCGCTTTCTTAACTTTAAATCCTTTAAACACCTTCCTGCCGCCTTCTTCCTCTTTGTAGCCAAGATTTGTTATCCGTTCAATCGGGACACCATGCTTTTTTGCAAGCACTTCAACTGTTGTTTGTTCAGCTTTGCGCGCCTGTTTATCGCGACAGTGGCGGAAAAAAACAACGTATGGTTCGTCAGGAAACTTTCCACAAGTTTTCATAAAACTTTCAGGAAAAATATAACAAAGCATTTCTTTCATATCGGGATCATAAGTAACTTTTTCACCGCGTTTCCGGCGCATCGGCTGGTCTCCTTTTGGTGCCATGCCACAAAACGCTCGCACTTTTCCTGAATCAGAAAAACGGGTTGGATCCTGAAGTTTTGCAATAAAAAATGCGCAGGTCCAAGTACCAAACCCGGAAATGCATTTTCCAAAAAATTCCCAAATGGGAAACTGAACTACTAGGTGTTCAATTTCTTTTTCAAGGATTGTTTTTTGCACGTAGCCCATCTGAGCAGTACTGTAACCAATCAGGTTTTGCCAAGAAAAATCTTTCTCTTCCTGTACTTCTTTCAGAAGCGGCTCATTTTCTTTACGGAATTTTTCGAGCGCTTTGGCGCGAAATGCCTGATCGATCGGATACAGGGTATCCAAACCTTTCGCAAGATCCTTAATGCGTGCTTCCATCTCCAGGCGCTTATCAAGAAAAGCACTTCGAAGGGTAACTAACTTTTTCAAGGTCTGAATGTGACGTTCTTTTTCTGTAAGCTTTGGTTTCTCTGCGACAAGAAATTGGGTAAATAACTCTTGATAAGAGGAATATGGTTTATCCTTCTCTACACCTACTCGCTCTGCAAACTTCATATACTCGACATTCGCCGCAGCAGAAAGCTTTGTTTTATTTTCAGGGACATCTTTTCCTCCCCATGATTCTTTTTGAATAAGAATATCGTCTAAAATTTCCTTCGTACCGTAGTATGGGCAAATACCCATTTTTGCATGAATTGCTTCAATAATAGCGTTATTACCTGCAACATAGTGCTGTTCAGCAACATCTGGTTGGTAAGTCATAGTAGTTTATTTTTTGTGTTTTACAAATAGCGATTCTTATTTTTATTACCATAAATTTATTTTTTTGTCAAAAAAACCTGTTCTCAGTTGAGAACAGGGTACACCTGCATTCTTGTTTTTTTACATATCTCCTACTTGTTTAAAAGCACCAACCCATTTGTTTTGCACAGGAGCTCATTTGCTTAAAAACAATAGATTTTTGTTCTACATACTGCGTGCATTGCTTAATTCTCGACTACCCTACATCTGTTTAATAAAAAAGTCAAAAACACCTCGCCGAACAGCGAAGTGATTTTGGAGAGTATTATGACTGGTTCCCTTTCTTGCCAGTTTTGCGGCGAGAGATGATGAGCTGGTTCGAGTACTTCTTTGGCGTACGGGTCTTTCGGCCGCCGGTAATCTTGCCCCACATCGTCTTTGGACGCTTTGTACCG
>DATIBQ010000078.1:0-5879 GCA_035457445.1 Minisyncoccota bacterium | reverse complement strand
CGCGAGAAATACCGCTAAATTCAATACTCCGCCCCTCGCGTGAAGCCATAGAAATGTTGGTAATTGTAATGCCGGGTGGTGGCACTACTGCATCAAGCGCTGCAAGTACCGAGAAGGTACTGTCGGCAGCGTAGGCACTCTTTAAGAGCGCAATCGCAGCGGCAGTTGCGGCAAGATCTTCATCGCTCGCAAATGATCCGCTCTCGGCAATGGCTGCATACTGCTCGCTCGCGAGCCGATGCCGGAGATTCACTGAAATAAACGACGGGATAATCAGGACAAGCCCCACTGCCACCAAGAAAAAGAAAAACACCAGTGTTGCATTGGCAACGCGGAGCTTGAGTACTCGCCGGAGCGCTCTTTTTTGATTGTACGGGAGCAGGTTAATCATAGTCGTAATCGCCTAATGCGAGCCCAATAGCGGTTGCGTAGCTCATCGCAGCTTCAAGCGGCAGCTCGGGCACCCGAGATTCAAACGAGAACATATTTACCCACGGGTTCGCAATTCGCACCGGCAATTTTAAATTTGTTGCCAGGTAGTCAGGCAACCCCTTGAGGTTTGCTACCCCGCCACAGAGGAGTACTGCTTCAATATTCGGAAATTCGACCTCGCCGTCTTTTTTGGTGTGCCAGTAAATGTAGCGGCGGTTGATTTCGTCTTTAAGGGTTGAGAGCCCGTTGATAAGGCTTGAGAAGAGCTGTTTATTCTCTTCTGGAGAAGCGATGCTGTACGCACGCTTCATTGATTCAGCCTCTTCAAACGGAACGCTTTGCTCTTTGGCAATCATCTGGGTAAGGATCGCACCGCCCACCTCAAGAGTGGCAACGTAAAGGGGCATCCCATGCGCCACGATTGAGATCCCTGTACGGAGTGCTCCAAAATCGACCACCATGTACGAAGTCAGCGCATCACGCGGAACGACCGATCGGGCGATCGCGCCCGCTTCAAGTTCAAACGATACTGGAACGAGCCCCGCCATTTCAAACGTACGGTAGTACGAATCAACAATAGCAGCCAATACGGCGACCACATGCACCACTAAGTGCGAACCGTCGTGCTTGAGGATTGCAAAATCAAACACTGCCTCGGCTGCCTTGATAGGGATATTATCTTCAAGTACCAACTCAATCGCGCCGCGCACCTCTTTTGGCTCGACCGCAGCAATGGCAATGGTAAACGAGTAAACATGCTCCTCAGGGAGCGATACTCGAACATACTTCAGCTTGTGCTTTTTGCGAACGTCAATCAAAAATTTTGAAAAACGCTCGGTGTCAACAATGCGTCGCCCCTTCACCAACCCTTCAGGAATCTGCTCTTCTCCAAAGCGGCGCAAATCTAAACCCTTGCGTGATGCCTGCAGCTCAACAAAGCGGAGTGTACGATCAGAGAAATCGAGTCCAACCGACGAGAGCGCTATAAATCGCGGTGTCGGAAAATTTCGATTATAGAAAAAGTGCCTCATTGTCTCCTTAGTATACGAGAGACGTGCGCAAAAAACTATCGAACGCGGGCACCAGGTACAACTTCTTTTTCAGGAATTAAAAATACTGGTGCACCATCACTGCCATCAACTGCCATGAGCATGCCGTTTGATTCCAACCCTCGAATGGTGCGCGGTTCAAGATTGATAACAAACAAGAGCATCTTGCCGATGAGCTTTTCTGGTTCAGGATACCACTCACGGATTGCCGAAAGAATTTGGCGCGGCTGTTCCCCGCCAAAGTCGAGTTCAAACCGAATGAGCTTATCCGAATCAGGTACTGCTTCAGCTACCAACACCTTCCCCACTCGAGCTTCTATTTTCTTAAAATCATCGATTGTTATTGTTTCCATAGTTATGAGTATATACCCCTCTTTTTATCAAGAAATCGCTGCAGAATGATTGCTGCCGCCGAATCATCTTTTGCCCCCGCTTTTGTTTGGTATCGGTGCGCTTCAACTGAAGAATAGTCTTCCCGCTCGAATTTAATAGGCAATGGCACTACTTTTTCTAGCGCTGCAGCAAATTGCTTTACCTTCTCTAAAATCTGATTTGCTTCTTCATTCGAGGCAACTGAGTCGCCGATAATAATACCTGCCACCTGCTCCTCCGCTGCAAGGGCGGCAATTTCCTGCACTGCCTTTTGGCGACTCACCACCGCTCTAGGGAAGGCAAACTCTCCTGCTTCGTCTGAAATGGCAATACCCACCCGCTTTTCTCCGTAATCAACCCCGAGGAATTTCATACAAAAACTCTACCATGCTTGTATTGAAACAAGAATATCTTTATGGTATCGTCCCAGTACTTCACCAGAATACGGAGGCGTGGCTGAGTGGTTGAAGGCACCTGTCTTGAAAACAGGAGACTGGGCAACTGGTCCGTGAGTTCGAATCTCACCGCCTCCGCTAAAAAACAATGATTTAACGATTCACAAAAAAGCACCTGTTTTACTTACTAGCTTTTTATTGATGAATCTATGGAAAACACTATATTTGTTCGAAACCTTACCTTCTTTGGTATACATGGCAAAGAGGCAGTGCAGAGAAATCAAAAACGAGAATTTCATATCGAGGCAACGGTCTGGATAAAAAGTATTGAAGCCGCAGTCAAAAGCGATCGACTCCGCGATGCATTTGACTATAAACACATTATTGAAGCAGCAACAGCAGTTATTGAAGGCGAATCGAAAAATTTGATTGAGTCGATCCTAACAGAGATTGCTGAACGTATCCTTGCCCACCCCCAGGCTGAAAAAGTAAAACTCACGCTCTGGAAGCGCGAGTTGTTAGGCAGTGCTGAATCGGGTATCACAATTGTTCGATCAAAGTCCACTCTTTAATGAATCAAAGCGGGCAGCAACAACCGTTCGCTCTTCAGAAATATCAACTACAGAATGGAACGGGATAGAATTATCATCGTCGAAGAATCCTAGTGTTGGGATAAGAATACAGTGCCCTGGCTGCTCGTAGATGTATAGTGGCTTTTTCCCTTCACGATCTACATGTGTCCGGAAATCACCCTTTCCTGCAAGCACGAATACTGCAATGAATAATTGAAACTTAGCTTCATCGCGGTGCCCACTAATCCCAACTGGTCCAACTGGATACCGATGAAAGCGATGTTCATTGAAGAAAAACCTACCGAGAGTACGCTTGAGTTGGGCAGCAAGCGTGTCTCTGATGCACTGCTCAAGTCGAGAGAATGCCCTCATGGTTATAGGTGCCCAATAGGGGTTGACCTCTGCTTCAAAAAAGTTTTGCTGTACCCGTCCAATTACCGCTGGTGCTTTTTGAAATTCAGCCACAACAGCCTCTGAAAGCATACCTAATCTTTCCTCTTCGGTTAAAAAGGGGAACGAATCTGCTCCATACTGCTTAAGTTTCAGTATGTTCATTTTTTCTTCCATAGCTTGGGGTTTTTAATTGTTAAGTAAAAATGCTTCTGTTGGGAGTATACTACACCCCTATGGAACAAGAACAAAAAGCACCTGCCTCGGCAAAGAAACTCACCTTTGTACAAAAATTTATTCTCTTTATTCGGACCCAGGGAGTGATTGGGCTTGCAGTGGCAGTAGTGCTCGGTGGCGCAGTGCAAAAAGTAGTGACAGCACTGGTAAACGACATTCTAAATCCAATTATTGGGCTTTTTCTCGGCAAAAGCGCAGACCTAAAAGATGCAGCTGTTACTATTGGTAATGCAAAAATCCTCTGGGGCGATTTTGTCAGTACCATTATCGATTTCCTCATCATTGCTCTCGTTATCTACCTGATTATAAAAGTGCTAAATGCCGGCATGCTCGACAAGCAGAAACAGTAGTCTTAGTTTCTTGCTATACTAGCCCTATGGCTGAAACTGAAGCACCAACCCTCTCGTGGAGCGTGCACGAGTTTGAAAAAAAAGACCGCCACCCCGATTGGATTTGGGCGGCAGGGTTTGTTGCGCTGGTTATTGCGGTACTTTCCTTCTTTTATGGGAACATATTTTTTGGCATATTCGCCCTCATTGCGGGCGGAGCGGTCATCTTTTTTGCCCTACGGGAACCAAAAACAATTACCGTTACCCTCTCGGCTGAAACAGTGCGGGTAGACGAGCAAATTATTCCCTATACAAAAATCGAGAAGTTCTGGCTTGACGAGCACGGCAAAACAGATAAGCTGTTACTTGCTGCGAAAACAGGCTTTGTACCGGTCATTACTATCCCGCTCGGCGAGGTTGCAGCCGAGACTGTCCGCGAGTACTTAAAGCAGCGCTGTACTGAATCTGCCATTCCGGTTTCGTTTAGTACTGAACTCTTCGACCGGCTTGGGTTTTAGGTTGAGATAATTACTATCCTCTCGTCGTTCAATGGATAGGACGCAACTTTGCGGAAGTTGTGATGTAGGTTCGATTCCTACCGAGAGGACAATAACAAAATTGCTCACCTGTTTGGTGGGCAGTTTTGTTATATGACTCTTGGAAGGTAGGAATCGAACCAGGAAAGGGTCGGAAAACGGAAGTTTTCCGTGGAGGAGAGCAGGGCGTTTCGCCCGTTGAGAACCGTGGGTTCTCAAAGAGGAACGTTAGTTCCGAGTGAGATAGCGAAGCGCCCTACCGAGAGGACAATTTTTTCAAATAAAAAACAGACACCTCGTTAAGATGTCTGCTTGATGGATATAGAAATTTTCTATACCGAAAGTAATTCTCCTCCTAAATTTTTATAGCAATCAAGAAGGGACTTTTTGGCTTCATTTTTACTCCACGTTTTCGTGCCAGTTCTCAATTCAATATCCAATTTTTCTGGTAATGTAGCCCACATTTTGTCATTGTCGAATAGTTCCTTTGCATACCTTCCCATATCATTCCATGTTTTTGTTTTTTCATTTGTTGAAAGCTCGTCATGTGGAATGGTCTGAACGGGTATATTTAGTTTCTTTGTGACCAGTGAAAGCTCGAAACATTCCTGGTGAATTTGAATACAATTTGAACGCATGGTGTCAAAATCAATAGAAGGAGTCGTTGTCATATTTTAAGTTTTAGTGTTTAACGCAAACCCCCAACAAGGATTTCTGTAAAACACTAAAACGTTTTGAAGGAGCTAATATATTAACATGATATCATATTAATATAAAATTGTCAATACCTACCAAATCCCCTTCTTACTTGTTCTATTCCTCCCTTGTGGCCACTATTTCCTTGTCTTCATCTAGTAAAAAAGTCTCTTTCCAATCTCTTTCGTTCGTATAATCACCTCTGAGACCTCGAAAATCCAGGAATGAAGCTGGTTCCAATTTTCTGACGCTACGTGAACAAGTTAAAAAGCAAAAAGCGCTAACTTCCTAGAATCAGCGCTTTTCGAACTCCTCCTCAGCGTAGAGGCGAGTCTCGATCTTTCATAATAAAGATAAAGGACTAGATAAAGGACTATTACCGATGGGTAAACCAATAAGAAAAAATTAAAACTGCACAAAAAAATACTAAAAGTAAAATTTTTTTCATAACAATTATTTTGATTCAAAAATACGCTATTGGGCAGCAATTGTCAAAATATCTCATCTCTCTCCACAACCACACAATGAGTTACCCGCAGTATTACTGCTACACTACTACTGTACAGAGTATCTCTATACCCTGAACTATTTTAATAGCCTTATCGTTACTTTATGAACAACCATTTACCCGATCCTCTCGAACAAAATATTGAAGAGACGAAAAAGCCCCACAAAAACAGCAATATTTTTTTGGGCATTTTTATTGGTATTGCTCTTCTTACCACTATTTCACTGAGCATATACGCCAGAAATACCTATGGACTGCTCGCCTCGGTTACTATGCCAGATATTGCCGCTATTAATGACTCAAACCAAGGAAGCGGTCGCCTTTCTGAACTCTCGACTGCAGTGCTTCGAACACTTAAGGGCT
>DATIBQ010000077.1:0-4392 GCA_035457445.1 Minisyncoccota bacterium | reverse complement strand
GAGCAGGTTCTCAAAAACGCTCGGTGCCCGCAATGAGGTGCTCGGCATGGGCTACTATTTGCTCGTGTGGGCGCTCTATGCTGCAAAACTATTTGTTCCGGCAATTGCCACGCCGCTCTACGATCTCTTTTTGGTGCTGGTTACTGCAGGTGCGTTTTTCTTTTCTCTCTACCTCACCGCGGTGCAGGCATTTATTTTAAAATCGTGGTGCACCTGGTGCATTGCTTCGGCGCTCTGTAACACCATACTGTTTACACTTATATTTTTTACTGTCCCTCTCGCTCCGGTAGTTGCACTGCTCGGGCAATATCGGCTTGCGGCGCTTATTATGCACAACATTGGTTTTATTCTCGGGCTCGGCGCCGCAACTATTACCGACATTCTCTTCTTTCGGTTTTTAAAAGATCACCACATTTCAGAAGACGAGAAGGGGACACTCGACACACTTTCCAGTGTTATCTGGGTCGGGCTCACGCTCTTGGTATTCTCTGGTCTTGCGCTCTATCTTCCTGAATCAGCGCGCCTGAATGAGTCGCCAAAATTTTTACTCAAAGCAGTGGTGGTTGGGGTGGTGCTTGTAAATGGTTTTTTGCTGAATTTTAAAGTCGCGCCGTACCTCACCCAGCTCTCGTTTGATCGTGCAAAAGCACCAACCCATCTGCGCCGTCTTGCATTTGCACTCGGGGGTGTTTCAATTGTCTCGTGGTACACGGCATTTTTTCTCGGCTCGCTACGCACCATTAAAGTTGAGTTTGAGCACGGACTCTTTATCTATTTCGGACTCCTGGTTGTTTCAACTATTGGTTCACAAGTATTCGAGCGGTTCTCTGTTCGCAAAGAACCCAGTCCGCTTCCAGAGGCAGTAAACCGCTAGACTTTACGCGTACAAATCTGGTATAAACAAGAGCGCTCGCCAACTTGGGCGAGCAATACATGGTGCCTATAGTGTAATGGTTAGCACTAGAGTTTGTGGAACTCTCAGTTCGGGTTCAAATCCCGATAGGCACCCAAAAATAAGAAGCGAAGCGACTATATTTTTGGCGTGTGCCCGCATGGGTGCACCCAAGAAAAACACCACAAAAAATTAGCCAAAATCTTTAGTTTGTTTTTTATTTTCAAGACAGTTTTCAACATCTATATTCCTTGTGATGCAGGCGTAAAGGTATTACAATGAACCTAACACAACGCACTGAAGGCTTTACCAGCCTTAATCATCTCTCAGAGAAAACTATATAAATGAAAAAATTGTTGGTTCTTTTTCTGTTTCTCGGTATTTCGAGTGTTGGCTTCTTTTTGTCGCCTAAAGAAGCGAGTACTGCGAACCCGGGAGTGCGCACGAACACTGCGCGGGCGCCGATCACTATTATAAATTACTACAACCAGCAGATGGGGTTCTATGAGTCTCTACCAAAGGGCTACAATGATGACCCAGCTCGCGAGTGGCCGCTGATTATTTTTTTGCATGGGGACGGCGAGCGTGGCAATGGTACGACTGAGCTTTCGCGTGTTCTTGGAGCCGGTTTGCCAAAGGTGATCAATGAAGGCGCGCAGCTCGAGTACACCGTAAACGGCAAACTCGATTCGTTTGTGGTAATCGCGCCACAGCTCGATGCAGGCTCGAGCGAGTGGCACCCGTACCAGGTTGATGCATTTATTGAATACGCAAAAGAAAACTATCGAATTGATACAGATAGAATTTATCTCACCGGTCTTTCGCTCGGTGCATTTGGTGCGCACCGCTACCCAAAATTTTCACCGGCGTTTGCTCAAAAAATTGCAGCTGTTGTTGCAACTGATGGTGCTGATGCGGGAACGAGTATTTACACCCCCGACTACCCGGGCGGCATGGCACCGCTTGATGCGTGTTTTGTGCCGGCAAACAATGTAAAAACGTGGTTCATTTGGGGAGATGCCGATGGGTGGATTTGGACAGTGAACGGTGCGCTCGCCGCACTTGCTGCTTGTACGCCATCAGCTGCTCCGACAAAAACGACGGTGTATCCGGGGTTGGGGCATGGCGTGTGGACTCAGACATATGATCCAACCAACAGCTATCAAACACCGAATACCTACGAGTGGCTCTTGGCGCAAACGAGAGGAACAGCTCCAACCCCTACTCCTGTTCCAGGGAATCAGGCGCCGACAGCAAGTGCAGGAAGTGACCAGGCTATAACGCTGCCGACGAGTACGGTTACTCTTTCAGGAAGTGGTGCTGATGCTGATGGCATCATCACAAGTTACGTGTGGACAAAAGTTTCTGGCGGAGCCGCTACTATTGTAAGTGCTACAACAGCAAGTACGCAGGTAACAGGACTTGTGGAGGGAGCGTACGTATTTCGGCTGACGGTAACAGATAGTAGCGGCGGAACTGCAACTGATGAGGTGCAGATAGCGGTGACAACTGCGGTAACACTGATGGACCCTGCTGCTCGGCGCATCGTGATAACTCCGGAAATGCTCTTCAACGAAACATTAGTGGGGAATGAAGAAAAACTTTTTAATGAGCAAGGTACGCTGGTGCTTGATGCAAGTGGCAATCCGCTGCAAACAACACGACCAGCGGCGTGCAAGGGAGTATGGGAAGAACCGCCGGTGGATCGCACCTGCTTTCACGTCAATGATACAAACTCGAATAAAGAGCTGGCGTACCCCGGGAAAATAATCGTTGACCTTGGTCGCACCTACAAAATTACTGACATCTATCTCTACGATGACCGTGGTGGCACGCATGCAGCGGGGGATACTGAACCGCTCCAGGTGTGGACAGGCGGACCGCTAAAATACACCCAAAAAATTGCGACGCATAATTTTGAAAAAGAGAACGAGTGGGTACGGCTCTCGGTTACACCAACCGAAACGCGGTACTTGCAACTGCGCTTTAATGATGGGCACGGTTTCATCGGCGAAGTGGTGCTCTACGGGGTGCCAATGGGGTCTACACCGAGCACGGCGGCGGTTCCGACAATAAAGCCAAACTATACGTTCGAAAAAATGATTGGTACAAACATTAGCTTTGGAATGGGGCAAGATGCAAACGGCACAAAGTATGATGACCAGTGGGGGACAGTTCGCTACTTTGGCGGACTTCGATGGACATTCGATAAAAATGATAATCTCACTCCGCTCGATGGGATTGCACTTGAAACGATCACTCGAATGGTGCAGAAGGGGGTAGGAGTATATAGTGTGCTGATGGGTGCCGCCTGGACAATGGTTGACCCGACTGACCCGCTCTACATCAGCGAGGCGTACACGTCATTTTCAGATCGGAAGGCGATTGATTACACGCTCTGCGCGGGCAGTAAAATTGTTGGCGGGTTGCCGAGTTGTGATACGGTTGCGCAAGACCCAGCAAGTTACGCACATAAAGCATGGCTCTCAAAGCGGGTTGCCAAGCGCGACTACGATTTAGGGGTGCGAATGATTGAACTCGGGAACGAGCCTGATGGGTTTTGGCAAAATGCTGGGTACTACTTACCATTTGAAACAGCAGCGATGGTAAGTGCCGATTATGATGGGCACTGCAACACCCTTCGCTACCGTGGAGAAACTGTTGGGGTAAAAAATGCAGCACCAGGGATGAAGGTGGTACTACCGGCAGTGTCTCAGCACGATCCGCGATACTTAAAGGCAATGGAGTTTTGGTTCGAACACAATCGACCGTGCGCGCCAACATTCCCTGCAGATGTTATTAACTTTCATACCTATGCTACGACACTCGGGTACCAATTTGCTGGAAACACAGGTGTATCGATGCCACCGGAAGCATTTGGTATTCGCGAGCAATCAGAATCGTTTGTGCAATTTAGAAATCGCTATGCGCCACATGCAGAAGTAGCGATGAGTGAATTTGGTGTTGATACTTATTACGAGCAGCATCCCAACCCAACACACCCGTGGTGTGGGAGCACTGTCTACGGAAATTCCTGGGCATATGCGCCAAAGGTTGGTCCGTTTGATGAAAAAGAAGTACAGGGGCAGTGGCTTGCGCGCTCATACCTCGAGCAGGCAGCTGCAGGGTTGGATTTTGTAAACCAGTTTTGGCTCTCTGATCAGTATCGAGAAGAAGAATCGTGCTTTACGTTTACCACCGCAGGAGTGTTACGGATTACCAATGTTACCGACTACAAGCCGACTTATGAACCAAAAGTGTCGTGGTACTACACCCAAACGCTCCGTACCCGGCTTGCCGGCATGCAGTATGAGAGTGAAAAAAATGTTTCAAATGGGCTCGGAACAGGAACAATACGGATTATGAAATTTAGAAGTGTCGCAACACCAAGCGCAGTTGCATACGTGCTCTGGTCGCCAACAGCAAACAATGTAACTAACCCGAACTTTGTACTCTCTCTCGATACAGCTGCTTCTGCATCAGTGATTGAATTGACGAAA
>DATIBQ010000076.1:0-4131 GCA_035457445.1 Minisyncoccota bacterium | reverse complement strand
GCAATACTAACTTCATCACCCACCCGCCATCCTACTGGCACAGCACTGAGCGTAATAGTGGTTGCTCCCGCACTGAGTGCACCACTCGCATTGAGCCACGGTGTTTTTTGAGTACCAAGCAGATCGGCTTTTCCATATGTCCCCATCACCCATAGCCCGATATCAGAATCAAGTGGATTTTCTCCGCCGCCAATAAATGTATCTTCATTGATACCGATAAACTGTATAGTCTGCTGCACAGCCGAGGTATTTGGGTGCATTTCTAATGTTCCCTTAATAACAATATTCTTGGTAGACTGCAGTGTTGTATTCTTTGTTGGATCAAACTGCAATATTGCATCACAGGCAAGATTTACCCCCGCAATGGTTGCGGTATCCATGTCATACACAACTGTGTGGTGAGTGAGTATAGCCACCGTATCAGCTGTCCCCGGCACTCTCCCGCCCCAGGTTGCAGGGTTTGACCAGTTACCACTTTGCACGCTCGTAATTGTGCCGGAAATTTCACAGCCAGGCATATCGTGTGCAAAAGCATGAAATGAGACACTAAAGAGCGATGTAAAAAAAATAAAAAGGAACATCACAAGAGGTGCTTTGGTAATACGTATATTCATAAAAATTTTATCACTGAAGAAATAGTCTAAGATTGGTAATAGCGGATCTGTAGTACACAGACTACTTGTATTGTATAATTTTTAGAATACGCAAGATATAGAGAGTAGGGGAAAACTAAAAAGCCTCTCGCGGGGCCTCTACTATATGTCTAAATTTGCGAGCTTTGCATTTGATTGGATAAAACTCTTGCGAGGTGCCACATCGCTCCCCATCAGCATATCAAAGGTTTGGTTTGCCTCTTCGGCATCTTCGATTGTTACTTGCTTAATCACCCGGCGCTTTGGATCCATAGTCGTTTCCCAGAGCTCGCTCGCATTCATTTCTCCCAACCCTTTGTATCGCTGGACACTTATTTTTGGTACTTTTGTTTTTCCTTTCTCTTCTGCTTCTTCACCTTCCTCTCCCTCAGCAGCACCTTCGCCTGGTTCAACTTCTTGTACTTCATCCATGGCAACATTTCCAATAATGCCGCGTTTCTCTTCATCCGAGAATGCATAAAAAATTTCTTTCCCTTTCTTGATTTTATAGAGTGGTGGCAGGGCGATGTAGACATGCCCCGCGTCAATCACCTCGCGGAAGTAGCGGAAAAACAGCGTCAATAAAAGGGTGGTAATGTGCGAGCCGTCAACATCGGCATCGGTTGCAATAATGAGCTTGTGGTACCGCATACGTGCAATATCAAACGTATCTCCAATCGATGTTCCCATGGCAATTACCAAATTTTTGATTTCCTGCGAGGCGAGCATTTTGTCGAGCCGAGCACGCTCAACATTTAAAATCTTTCCGCGCAACGGCAAGATTGCTTGAAAGTGGCGGTCACGCCCCTGTTTTGCAGTACCGCCTGCAGAGTCTCCCTCTACAATAAATACCTCTGCTTCACTTGCATCTTTGGTTTGACAGTCAGCCAGTTTTCCGGGCAAAGTCATCCCCTCAAGTGCCCCCTTTCGCAAAATTGAATCTTTTGCTGCCTTTGCTGCTTTGCGGGCGCGAAGCGCCAAGAGTACTTTCATCACAATCGCTTTTGCTTCATCAGGATGCTCTTCAAGAAACGTATTAAACGCATCGCCAAAGGCGGTTGCTGTTGCTCCCTGCGCTTCAGTTGAACCGAGCTTTGCCTTGGTCTGTCCTTCAAATTGGATTTCAGCGAGCTTTACTGAAACAACTGCCGTGAGCCCCTCAAGCACATCATCACCCGAGAACGCACCGTCAGCTTCTTTTGCCAAGTTATTTTTCTTCGCATAGGTATTGATGAGCCGCGTGAGCGCCATCTTAAAACCAGTAACGTGCGTACCCCCCTCGAGGTTATAAATATTGTTTGCAAACGCAGTAATGCGCGGAGTTATGTCGTCGACATATTGGAGCGCGATTTCAACACCAACATTATCAACCTCTTTTTCACAGTAAAAAATAGTTTCGTGGATTGGTTTTTGATGTGCATTGTAGTGCGCAACGAGGGACACTAACCCACCCTCAAAATAGTACGTGTGCGACGGAGCTGAAATACCGAGTTCTTTAAACCAAAAGGTGTTGGTCGGATCAAACTTTTCTTCTACTGCTCGAGCATCAATAATAGTTACCCGGAGTGCCTTCACCAAGTACGCCTGTTGGCGCAAGCGATCGATTACTGTTTTCCAATCGAAGCGAATTTCTTTAAAAATTTCTATGTCCGGCTCAAACGTAATAATGGTACCGTTGTGTTCTGTTTTTCCAATTTTCTTTACATTCGCCTTCTTATTTCCCTGTGAGTATTCTTGAACAAAAATATCACCCTCACGGTGTACTTCAGCGCGTGTGTAAATCGAGAGTGCATTGACTACGGATGCACCCACACCGTGGAGCCCGCCAGAAACTTTATACCCACTCTCATCGCCGCCGAACTTGCCACCTGCATGGAGCGTGGTCATCACTGTTTCTAAAGCAGAAACTTTTGTTTTTGGATGGATTCCGGTAGGGATGCCGCGACCGTTATCGGCAACGCGGATACGGTTGCCTGGCAAAAGTACTACCTCAATATGGTTGGCATGCCCTGCCATTGCCTCATCGCGTGAGTTATCAAAAATCTCCCACACCAAATGGTGCAAACCATCAATACCAGTAGAACCAATGTACATGCCGGGGCGGCGGCGCACTGGCTCAAGCCCTTCCAGTACTGAAATTTGCTCTGCGCCGTATGATCCTTTCTTTCCTTCTTTTGCCATGCGTGTGTATATAAAAAAGCGCTTTTTTATAAGGCTTTTTCTTTGTTTTTTACCCCTCTAGTATAGCAAATTATTGACTCCCCTCCAAGGGTTCTGTGGGTGCAGAATCTTGAGCTGGTTTTGGCTCATTTTCAGGCGCTTCACCTTCAGAAGCTTCAAGTTCATTACCCGACTCTAAATTATCTGGTTCATTCTGCTCACCAAGCACCTCTTCCTCTGGAGGAGTTTCAGTATTAGGAGTCGGCTCTTCTCCACTATCCTGATCAGAATCTTCTGGAGTATCATCAGTGGGTGGAAAATCGCCATTATTAGATACTTCGTCAGAAGCTGGCGGAGGAGGAGGGGTGCCCTCGCTTCTTAAATTAAGCAGCTCCTGCAATTCACTCTTGGTTACACACAGGTCATCTAAACAGAGTTCAGAAGTAGTTACTTTCTTAGTGAACAACTCTTGTACGTGCAGCTTCATATCAAGCAGCACATCAGAAAGTTTTATAAAACTGAGCTTCACCTTTTCGGTAAAATTATCGGCAGCCATACCGTCAGCCAGAAGCGAGTTACCGGCAGCTGCCTGTAGTGAATCAAATGAGCTTATTTTCAGATCAAGCTCCTTCACCGCTTCAACCAGCACCGGAGCAAGGTTTGCATAGGCAACTGATTTTTTTCCTGCCGCGTCTGTTGCAACCAGTTCAGGGATAACCGACTCAACTTCTTGAGCAATAAAACCGATGCGGCGCGGATCAACCGCAGTATCGCTCAGCCAACTAAAGGTAACACCTCGCAGCTGATTGATCCGATCAAGTGCATTAGTGTATGTTTCAATATCACGTTTCAGGGTCGCATCAGAAGAACAGGAGAGGGAGGTTGTTGTCGGGTTGATATCACAGGTACCGGTTGAATTCACAAAGCGGGCAACAACACCCACAATACTGGCACTACCCACCTCAAGCATGAAGCCGGTATTTGTATTGCCAATAGCAGTAGCGCCAGTATCAGCATTTATACTAAACTGTCGCACTGCTGTACTATCCATAAATGCATATACACCATTTGTTGAATCGAATTTCAAACCATAATCTTCATCGGTAACAAAACGGAATGCATATTCATTGCCTGCAACTAAGTAATCGGCAGTACCTTGAAATTGGAGATCACCATCCGGATCGATCCCTGTATAGTTGGAAGCATCGCCGATCGACACATTCCCGCTCCCATCAATCACAAACCGATCATTCGTACCAAGCGCCGTTGTTGAAATCTTGAATTTATCTCCGTCTGAATCATCAACACCGAGGGTGAAGGTATTAGTACCATCAGCGAG
>DATIBQ010000075.1:0-7527 GCA_035457445.1 Minisyncoccota bacterium | reverse complement strand
TGCCAATAGAGAGTTGTGTGAGCGCAGCACCAGATGAGAGAACCTCAAACAGCTGGTCAGGAGAAGTATCACCGATACTAACATTGCCCGTACTGAGTATTCGTATTCGCTCACTACCGCTTGTTTCAAATGCCAACGCATTTGCATCGTTGGTGCCTACTGTAGCAAGCCCGGCAAATGAATTACCATTCTGTTTGAAGTACGTAGCATCGAGACCAGTAGTATTTACACTTGCTGAGAGCGGGTTTGAGACGAGACCATTTCCGGTGAACGTGATGGTGGAAGAATTTGAAGTAGCAACCGTTGTTGCCGCACCGCCCACAATCGGGCTACCGCTCTCAAGGGTGAGGTCATCTATATAAAAACCAAATGTTCCTTGACTGCCAATTGCAGTGATGGTCATTGAAGTAATAAGGGTGCCTGAAGGAACACCGAAGTTGCTGATAGGAATGGCAATTTGTTGGTAGCTACTGGTTTGTGAGCTATCGAACCCAAATGAGCCGCTTTTGCTGATAAGTACCGCATTCCCCTTCTGTCCGCTTGCATTTTGAAAGGCAATAGAGAGTTTTCGATTGTTTCCCCACGTCGCCTTGCTCTTCACATACAGCACAAGCTGCGTCGTTCCGTTAATATCAAACCCTGCCGCTGGAGAAAAAGTAAGCTTTGCACCAGAAGTAACACTCGTTCCTTCAATATTTTTTGTACCATTGCGCGGACTCGCCGAACTGTTCAAAGAAATTGTTCCGCTATTTGAACTGCGGCTCCACTCGGCAGCCGGACCGGTATTTTCTTTATAAATATCTACCGTTGTTATTCCTGGATCAGAACTTGCTGCTGCGACATTCACAAATGTGAGCATCAGCTGCGTTTCAGGATCAACATACGGCTGCTCTGGGCTAACACCCGGCGTACCCTCGATAACAACCACCGCCCCACTCGTATTCACCGCAACTACATCGATGCGAGGATTGGTTGGATCAGAAGCAGAGAGTGTTACCTGCGACTGCGGTGATGAATACGATGTACCGAGGATTTGATAATTAGCCGCTGAAACTAAGAACGTATATCCAGAAACAAATGATACCTGCCCACCGTCAATAAGTCGTGTATCAGTGTTTGTTCCGATAATTGGCGCATTGGTTATGTTAAACCAACTGACTTGCGATCCATCGGCAGTGGAGAGTTCTGTTTTGGTGTAGTGATTGGTGGTAACGTAATTCTGCGTCGCCAAATCTTGCCATGAACCATCATAGCCTTTGAAGGTATCAGTTGCTGTATTGTAATAGAGTAAACCATCAGCACCTGTCGGGTCGGAAGCTGCTCCAGCAATAGTTGGTGTAGCAAGCGTTACGGCAGTAATAGTAGAATTCCATGAAGCAGTTGTTCCATCAGTTACTAATACTTTATTTACATTTCCTGTTTGATCCGGCAAAATTTCAACCGAGCAGTTTGTTGATCCGGGCGCACATGCCGGATCAAGCGTTGAACCAGGCTGATACTTTGAAGTGGGCGGCACCGCATACGAAACACCAACGCTGTATAAAAAAAGAAAAAGAAGCGGGAGTAATACACGCCGATATCGTGAAAAAAATGCCCGCACTGCGCTCATCATGTACCAATTATTATACTATAGTGCAGCAATAAAAACTGTAGAAAAAGAGCTATTTATTGAAACATAGTGCATAATGGAAGCATTACTGATTAAGCAATAATACATATGGCAAAAAGAAGTACGGCACTGCGCCCTAAAAAGAAATCAAAGCATTCTCCAAAAACGAAAAAACGGCTCGAAGCGAAGCGGCTGATGCTCGCAAAAAGGCGCTTAGGAGAAAGTAAGGCGAGAGGATGCGACAGCGTCATACTCTATTTTTTATACTGCTTGTGTGCCTCATTGCCGGGGCTGGTTTTTTTGTGATCCAAAAAAATCACAGTCGTCCTACAAATTCCCTTCCTGCCTCTGCTTCAATCTCTATTGAAACATCGACCCCCGAACCACAAGCACTACCAGTACTACCCACTTACCATACCGTTACCCTGGAAAGTACGGCACCTATAGCTGAATTAACAGAAAAAGTAGGTAAAGAGCAGGTGCCCGTGGTACTTGCCTTAAACCGTATTGATACTCGGCACATACAGGTCGGAGCAGTACTTACTGTTCCTGATTCTAGTACTGATTTTTTGACACTTACTCCATTCCCCACTAACCTACCATCAGTAAATGAGGTACCAAAAATTATTTTTGTCTCTCAAAAAATCCAAGCATTTGCAGCCTATGAGTACGGCACCCTGGTGCGCTGGGGACCAGTGAGCACCGGCAAGAAAAGTACCCCAACCGCAAGCAAGCTCTACTACACCAACTGGAAAGGAAAGCTTATTACGAGCACCATAGATGATGGGTGGATTATGCCCTGGTACTTTAACTTAGATAACCAAGAGGGGATATCGATGCACCAGTACGACCTTCCCGGGTACCCGGCAAGCCATTCGTGTGTACGACTCGCTGAGGCAGATGCAGAATGGATGTACACCTGGGCGGAGCAGTGGATTCTGGACAAAAAAACCGGCAAAAAGCTCGCAAATGGTACTCCAACTATTGTTTTTGGCACGTATGCGTATAGCGAAACCGCACCGTGGAAACTGCTTCCCACCGATCAAAATGCTACCGTTGTTACCACGGAAGATCTTGAGGAGACACTGGCACCGTACCTCTCTGATATCCAAGCAAGTGTAGAAAATCGTATCAAAATACTTAATCCTGATTCTCAGTAATTTTATAAAAGCTTCCATACAAAGAGCACCCATCAAGGGTGCTCTTTGTCAAACTAATGCTTATTCAGCAATTTATTTATTGCTTGCCACTGAACTTACACACTGCCCCTGATTCTTAAAGCTTGGACTGGTGAATGTCTTCCATCCGCCATTCTTACACTGCTCTTTTGTAGTTGGTGTTACTACTGGAGGAGGTGTTGGTGGAAAGATAGTGGTAGGGTCTCCAGTGAGCTGCGTGTTTTCAGCGGTCACCACCTTGCCATTCTCCAGGGTAATCGTTGCAACAACACGTGTCGCAGGCACACTCTGGCCATACTCGCTTTCTTTTACATTGATCCAATACCCATCGGTAGCGTAATCAAACGTTCCCGATACATCAAACGGTGAAGAAATTTGGTTGCCGGTAATATCCGTTCCCACTTTCGCGGTTGCAGTATTTGTTTGCAAGAGTGTGCTTCCAGCGTAGAGCTGTACTACCACTGACTGCACGTCTTCAAACGTTGCATCGGTTAACCCAAATCCTGCGGTGTACCCCTTCAGCTGTCCAAGACCAGTGTCGTAGTTAACAACCCCAAAGTCTTCTGCTGCAAGGCTGCCGAGCGGTGCTGCAATACCTGAAGTTGTCTCCCAGGTACCGCTCCGAGTGCCGCCCTGGTAGTTGTCGGACCAGGTACCTGACATAGTTCCGTCGAGCGCAATGGTGCCCATTACATGCATAGTAGTAAGTGGTGTTACTGCATCTGCCGACGCAGTGTAGTTCGCAGAGAAGTCGATTGCATCTGCAGATACTGTTCCAGACGTTATCACCCAAGTGTAGGTGTTCGCTCCAATAGGATGACCGCCGCTCCCCGTAAGCGCACCCGCACTATCTTGGGTCAGAGCCATATCGTGCCCATAATCTGCTCCTAAGTAGTTGAATGCAACTTCATAAGTTCCGGTAGTATTCCACTGGGGAGCTGCTGCTGCCTCTACTGATACCGCCGCACCTATTGGCGCGAGTAGCAACGCAAAAAGCGCAATTTTTTGAATAATGTTTTTCATATTTTTTTATTGATTAGCTTATAATCTGAATCTATAAAGAGCTAGCAAACTCGTGTTGTACTAAATCGTTACAAATTCTATTCTTAATCCTTTTTCAAAGTACGATTATATTGCCCTTCGCCTGTAAGACGACTTACCCCGCCCTTCTTTACCTAGACAGATTACTTTACTGTGGCATAGAAATTGTTCGTCAATTCAAAACAAGTCAAAATCAATAAATAACGGTGCGTGGTCTGAGACTACATCAGGGAGCACTTTGAACTGGTTCACAAATACCTCGGGCGAAACAAACACATAATCAGCATGCCGATCTGCTCCGGTGTAGAGTTCGGTGCGGGTAGTAGCAACACCTTCTTTGGTGATCATATTGATAAAATATTTTTCAAGCAGCTTAATACTCTCTGTTTCAGGATTCAGATTGAAGTCACCAACCAAGATTTTTGGTGTAGAACCAACTGATTCAATAAATGCATTAATGGCTTTTGATTGCTCGATGCGGTTTGGCGTATCACCCTTTCCTGAGGCATCCCAGTGTCCATGGGTATTCATGATAAGAAGATCCTTTCGGCCCTCTTTAATGTGCACCCACTGCATCTTGCGATCATGGTCGCTCGATTCATCTTTCGGGTCATAATTTGGGTTGGTGTACAGCACTACCTCTCCACTTGCAATAACTTCAATCCCTTTTTTCAAAAAAATAGCGATACCGTAGACATTTTCAAGCACCGGACAAAAGTATGAATTAAAGTCGGGCAGTGTTTCTCTTATTTCCTGAAGAATGTTTGGATTCTTTTCATTATTAGTACGAGGAGCCACAGTCTCCGCCTCTTCATACTTGTTAAAAATCTCTTGAAAGCAAAATATGTCTGTTTCTTTTGCATACTCCTTCAAAAACTGCTCAAACGGCTCTTTGAGCCTCCCTGCCCAGGTATTCAACGTAATCAGTTTCATGCAGTAATTATAGCATTGCTCTACAAAATGCTTTCTAAAACCAAAAAAGCCCAGTCTGGGCTTTTTTTAAATTAATCAATAAGAAACAGTTTATTTCTTTTTTGCAGCCCATCCAAAGAGGCTGAAAGTGTTCTCATGCGCTTCAATAAACGTTTGGATTTTAAGCTCTGCTGCTTGGAGCGCTTCGAGCTGCGCAGTGAGTGTTGCTTTTGCCGTAGCACTGGTTGCTTTTTCGATCAACGCTTTCAGTTTTATAATTCGCGCTTCAGTTTTTACCATTTCGCTGCGGAGGGTACCGAGTGTTTTATAGTCGGTTCCAAAAAAGAAGGTCTTAATTTTGCTCCGAGTTTCCACTTTTGCAACGGCGGTGGTGGTGGTATCTTCAGACGCTTGCTGCTCTTGTGCAATAACTCGAACTTCTGCACCGATACCGCGCTCGCGATCGGCAACTTTCAAGAGCTCCTGCACAAATATCGCTACCGCACTTCGGTGCGCTGCAGCAGTTGTTTCGCCGTTTGTGTCATCTTCGTCATCAGCTGCTTCTTTTTTATCAGCTTCCTCCTTTTTCTCTGCAGCGGCTGACTTTTTTGCGTCGGCGTTTACTGTTTCTTCTGCGGTAACAGAAGCGCTATTTCCAGCTCCAAGTTCAATACTCGAGCCAGTTTGTACCTTCACCGCAGCACCTACTAGGCTTTCTTGTGCATACGCAGATGAAACTACGAGAACTGAAAGTGCTAACATTACTGCCCCAAAGAGTGTGTTTTTATTTTTCATATCTCTTAAGTATAACAAAGGATACCAACTATACTCAAGACACTTTTACACATGCCAGCCGGGCAGTTCTTCTCTTTTTAGCCTATACTTCAGTATAAGTACAGGACGAGTACATCTTTTTTGTTTTTTATTTTTATTACCATAGTAAATTTACGATGAAAAAAATACATTCAACTCTCGCAGAGCACGTTTCTTGGTATGGAAAGTGGCATAACAACAAACATCACAGTGTTGCACACTACGCAATTCTTATCGCTTTTATTGGCACACTCTCTTTTGGTATCGCAAGCACCATACAGGTACCACAATCCGAGGCACAGGAAGTAAAGCAGCTAAAAGAAGAGCTTACTGCTAAAAATCAAGAGTTTTCTGCTGCGGTTATGCTCTATGCTCAGGCACAAGGGACAGAGCAGCGTGCCCGGGCAAATACCTTAAAAGAAATTGCACAGCGCCGCTCGGACAGTATGACTCTCGCTGCAGCGAATGACCCGCAAGCCTTCATTGAACACGTTCTGCCTGAAGCAGTAAAAGCGCATATGCCTGCTGATGTATTAGCACTTGTTGAGGCAAAAACAAAAATGGAAGGCACGCTCGTGATTATACATACCGATACCCCCGGGGAAGGCACCTACCAAACCACCCTGGAAACAAAGGGAGGAAAAGCATATACGGTACACACCGCAGGTGGATCACTTAAAAAAATAAGTGACGGCTCTACCGTTTCGATTGAAGGCTACGTGCTCGGATACCAGCTTGTTACTGCAGATGCGAGCGCAGCAACAGTGCTTGCTGCTGCCCCTGTTAATTCATCGGTTGGAGAACAAAAAACATTGGTCATGCTCGTAAATTTTTCAGACAACCCTACCCAGCCGTGGACACCAGCACAGGTGAACACGATGTACTTTGGAACACCAACAGAGAACCCGCAATCGCTCAATTCGTACTACCGTGAAAATTCGTACAACCAAACCTGGTACACCGGAGCGGTTGCCGGCTGGTTTACTATCGAAAAATCACAATTGAGCAGTATCTGCTCGATGACTGATTTGCAAACCGTGATCGACCCGCTCGCCGCAGCTGCCGGATTCGACATTTCAGCCTATGGTCATAAGGTGTACATGTACCCGACCACCTACTGTACCGGTCTCTCTACGGTTGGAGCATTTCCTTCGCGATCACTTGTCCCTAAAGCGGGCAGCACTGATGTCGGAACCTATCAAATGATGTATCACGAACTTGGGCACGCACTTGGCAAGGGGCGGCAGCATGCACGCATGGAGCTCTGCGGAACAAAACAAATTGATGTAGCAGCAAACTGCACCTTTACCGAGTATGGCGACCCATATGATGTGATGGGCGCAAGTCAGAGCACCGATACCACTCTTTCACTCATTACCAACACCCGCCTCTTTAACGCACTTGGAAGAATACTCTTATCGTGGATACCGCCAGTACGCGTACAAACAATTACCACCGATGGAGTGTATACCCTCTCTTCTCTTGAAACTGCTCAATCATCGGGAACGCAGGTATTCAAAATATATAAAGCAGATAGTTCAGGAGGATCTGATTTTATTACCTATTCTGCAGAACCACTAAAGAGTTATTATTACCTCAGTTATCGCCAGCCCTACGGAACGTTTGATGGCAACCTTCCTAATTATGTAACAGGAGGCACCAGCGTCCATGCCGACAGTGCCGTATTAGATGGAACAGCAGGAGACGGAAATAATTTCAACACTGCTATTCTCGACAACATGTCTTTTATTGATGATGTAAATAAAATTACAGTTACTCAGCTCAGTCACACAAGCAGCACTGCGACTATACAAGTTGCCTTTACTCCTGGCTTTTGCCCATGGCCACCACTCTTCCTAAATACTGTGGGCGTTCTTAATAATCAACCGGTACAGCCAGGGGGACAGGTTGCCTTCACCTATGGAGTAACGGGCAGTGAAGATCCGCGCTGTGGTACCAACACTTTTGCACTCA
>DATIBQ010000074.1:0-3751 GCA_035457445.1 Minisyncoccota bacterium | reverse complement strand
TATTACTGCTCCCTATGAACAGCGTGAGGGTTGGTTTTTAAAAGGACGGAACGATGGAATGCAAGTACTTCGAACACCGGAAGCCTTCAAAGAAGAAGAGCGGCTTGTAAACAGCGGTACCGAACTATGGCAAGAGAATGTTGAGGAAACACTTAAATATGCCATAAAAAACTTCGTAAATATTGAGGACAAACTGCAGGAAACAATTGATAACGTCATTGCCTTCATTAATGAGTACGTTCAGCTTCCCCGAGATACTGCTCTGAATTGCTACTAAATAGTAAAGCCCCTGTTGTTTAGACAAGGGCTTTTTGTTTCTCTAATGCTGCGTTTAAAATTTGGTTTGCAAGAACATCGAGAACAGTGTTTTCTTTATTCTCTACAATAACATCGAAAACGTCGGGTCGACTGTAAGCAAAGGGTATTTCTTCCTCCACTGCTCGTTTTAAGCGTCCTTCGATTTCTTCATCGCTCAAATCATAACGTTCTTTTAACCTTTTTCGGGCGAGTTCAATAGGACTCTCGATAAAAACGATATACGCTTTTTGACCGTACAAAGTTCGCATCTGTTCGGCACCAACATAATCGATATCGAGCACTGGAATCTTTCCGAGATCAAGTATTCTCTGAAGTTCCAGTTTGGTAGTACCATACCGTTTCCCAACATAATTCGGGTTATGTTCAGCAAATTCATCATTTGTGAGCATAAGATCGAATTTATCAGGATGTCTGAAATAGTAATCAACAGCATGAGTCTCTTTTCCTCGCGGAGAGCGATCGGTATTTGATACCGAGGACATACACTTAGGATACATTTCACAAATTAATTGTGCAATCCTTGTTTTTCCCGCTCCAGAGGAGCCAACAACAATGATATATAGTTCTTCCATGATCAAAAAGTTTTTTTTAAACAATACTACAAAATGCGAAAGAGTCAACAATATGCTAGGATAGCGGCATGAAAATCCTCTCAATCGAGACAAGTTGTGACGAAACGGCTGTTTCAGTGCTTGAGTGCAGCGGAAGTACAGTTCGAGTACTCGGGAATGCGCTGAGCTCACAAATTGATATTCATGCCCAGTACGGCGGTGTATTCCCTGCCCTTGCCAAACGCGCTCATGCAGAAAAAATCATTCCTCTACTCCAAGAAGCGCTTACTGAAGCGGAATTACTATATAAAACAGAATCAAACCAACCTGTGGTGAGCTTTGCCGAACCAGATGAGGAAACGAAGCAGAAAATACAAACTATATGCGAGCAGGAACCAGGACTTGCAGAGGCAATTATTACTTTTGGGAAATTGTACGAAGCACCAGACATTGATCACATTGCCGTAACCACTGGTCCGGGGCTTGAGCCGGCACTGTGGGTTGGATTAAATACTGCTAAAGCGCTCTCGGTGCTCTGGCAGAAGCCGATTGATGCCATTAACCACATGGAAGGACATGTACTCTCGGCAGTATTTCAAGACAGCAGCTTGAAAGAATTTACCCTTACCGAGCTACCGTACCCACTCTTGGCACTCTTAGTTTCAGGCGGGCATACAGAATTAGTACTGACCGAATCTCCGCTCCACTACAAAAAAATTGGCGCTACCCGCGATGATGCCATTGGTGAAGCATTCGATAAAGTGGCTCGAATTTTAGGGCTGCCGTACCCAGGAGGACCAAAAATAGCAATTTTCGCAAAAATTGCCCGCGAGGCAAATATAGAAAGTGAAATCAAACTGCCCCGCCCTATGCTGCATTCAAAAGATTACGACTTTTCGTTCTCGGGAATTAAAACTGCCACCCTCTATGCAACTAAAGATAAAACACTAACCGATAGTGAACAAAAAGCGGTTGCGCGAGAATTTGAGGACGCAGTGGTAGAAGTACTCGTTAAAAAAACTGCTGCTGCAATTGAAGAATTTAATATCCAAACACTCGTTGTTGGCGGCGGTGTAGCCGCAAACACCTATCTACGGGAACAGCTTGAGATTATGCGCACTAAAAATTTTCCCCACCTTACACTCTCGTTCCCCGCCAAAGGTCTCTCAACTGATAACTCGGTGATGATTGCTATGGCAAGCTACTATCGGCAGCTCCACGGCGCTCTACTCCAAGATTCTCCTATAATCCGAGCTGAAGGAAACCGGTCTATAGAAAGTGAAAATTTTGGTTTAGGGCTTTAAAAATGGTATATTTTTGCCATGGAAGAATCTACTTCGCAGATGGATGCCCTCCCCGAGAAGCTGCTCAAACCCTACAACCCGCCTGAAGAAGAAGGCCGGATATACGCCGCCTGGGAAGGGAGCGGTTTTTTTAATCCTGACACCATGGTTAAGGGCGGCTTTACCGCACCCGATGCGAAGCCGTACACGATTATGATGCCGCCGCCGAATGTAACCGGCGTGCTCCACATGGGTCATGCGCTCATGCTCACCGTTGAAGATATTTTAATTCGCTACAAGCGCATGCGGGGGTACCGCACCCTGTGGCTCCCGGGCACCGACCACGCCGCCATTGCCACGCAATCGAAGGTTGAAAAAGAAATTCAAAAGCAGGAAGGAAAATCACGGCACGACCTAGGTCGCGAGGAAATGCTCAAGCGTATTGAACAATTCGCCAAAGAGAGCCACGACACCATAGTAAGCCAAGTAAAAGTGATGGGTGCTTCGTGTGACTGGAGCCGCGAGGCATTTACCTTGGATGCAGCTCGCACAAAAGCAGTGCAAACGGTATTTAAAAAAATGTATGATGAGGGTTTAATTTATCGCGGGCACCGAATTGTAAACTGGGACCCGAAGGGGCAAACCACTATTTCAGACGATGAAATCGTATATGAACCACGCAAAGCAAAGCTCTACACCTTTAGATATTCAAAAGATTTCCCTATCGCAATTTCTACTACCCGCCCTGAAACAAAAGTGGGTGATGTTGCAGTAGCGGTGCATCCGAGCGATGAGCGATACCAAGCATTTATCGGAAAAGAGTACGATGTGGTTTTTTGCGGCGTACCACTGCACATAAAAATTATTACCGATGAAGCAGTTGAAAAAGAATTTGGCACTGGTGCGCTGGGTGTAACCCCCGCACACAGCATGATTGACTGGGAAATTGCCGATCGACACGACCTTCCCCGCCCGCAGGTAATTAACGAGTACGCAAAAATGACGGTCGGTGATGAGCACCTCTTGGGCAAAAAAACAACCGAGGCGCGTGAAGCAATTATTGAGTGGCTCCGAACCGAAGGCTTGCTCGAGAGCGAAACAGAAACTGAACAGAATGTAGCTACCGCCGAGCGCACCGGCGGCATCATTGAGCCACTCCCCAAGCTGCAGTGGTTTATAAACGTGAATAAGCCTATTCCTGAACGCGGAAATAAAACACTGAAGGAGCTGATGCGCGAACCAGTAGCAGAAAACCAGATTAAGATCATCCCCGACTACTTTGGAAAAACGTACTTCCACTGGATTGATAACCTCAAAGACTGGTGCATTAGCCGACAAATTTGGTACGGGCACCGCATTCCTGTCTGGTATAAGAATACCGGACAGGAAATAACCAATAAACAAGCGCCAATTTCCAATGAAGAAATATATTGCGGATTAGAAGCACCTACAGGTGATGACTGGAAGCAGGATGAAGATACGCTCGACACCTGGTTTTCATCTGCCCTATGGACATTCTCAACGCTGGGTTGGCCCGACTCCGCTGAAGCTTCGTCGGGCAATGCCCGAACAGGAAGCGATTTGGATGTATACCACCCA
>DATIBQ010000073.1:0-9516 GCA_035457445.1 Minisyncoccota bacterium | reverse complement strand
AGCATCGGGGATGGGACGGAGGCTCTTGGTGAGCATGCTCCAATTTGAAACAAAAAGACTCTGCTCACCGCGCTTAGTGAGGTATGCCGCACCACTCGCTTCTAAAAAATCGCCCACATCAACTGTTTCTGTAAACAACGCGTACTGTGCTGCGTCCATTTCATCAGACTTTAAAAAAATCTGCGTTTTACTGGTGCCGTCAAATATGTCGCAGAAGGTAACGCCGCCCTGCCCGCGCTTGCTCATTATTCGACCAGCAATCGTTACTGGCTGCTTTGCATCAGCAAGTGCTGCAAATTCTGATTGAAATCGCGCAATAGAGTAGGTGCGATGAGAAACAGCTGGGTATGGGTCAATACCTTTCTCTTTTAAAGCTGCTAATTTTTTTATTCGTTCAGAGCGTACCTCTTCAATAGATGACATTGCAGTATTGTATCAATAAATGTTTTAAATCCCCTCTTCTTTCAGAGTCTCGATAATCGCTTTTGCTTTTGAAGAAATCTTTTCAGGGAGTTTGATGTTGAGCTTAATGAGGAAATCACCGCGCTTGCCCTGGGGCGACGGCACACCATGGTTCTTGAGCGTTACAATGCTCCCAATTTTTGTGCCGGCGGGGATAGTAACTGGAATACTCCCATCGAGCGTCTCTACCGCGTACTGGGCACCTAGGAGGGCATCGGTGAGCTTGATATCGAGTGTGGTAACCAACCGATTACCGTCGCGGATAATAGTTTTATGTGGCTCAACGGTGATTTGCAGGTACAGGTCGCCTGTTTCTCCACCCCGGACCGCTTCTCCCATATTTCCTAAGCGGAGCATCTCGCCATGTTGTACCCCAGGCGGGATAACCACGTTGAGTGTGCTCGTGTCTTTAGTGAGCCCAGTGCCCTTACAGGTTGCACACGGATGCTCAGGAATCTTTCCGGCACCGCTGCAGACATCACAGGTGCGTGTGGTGGCAACTGAGCCAAAGATAGTGCGCTGCATGTCGCGAATGGTGCCATGCCCGTTACATTTTGAGCAGGTTTTTAAATTAGTACCCGGCTTTGCACCGCTGCCGCTGCAGGTTTTGCACGTTGCGGTGCGCTTTACCGTTACCGGCTTTTCAGCACCAAAGATTGCTTCTTTAAACGTAAGCTTTACTTCTACCTGCAAGTCCCGCCCCCGCTCGGTGCGTGCTCGCCCGCGTTTGCCGCCACCAAAGAAGTCGCCAAAAATATCGCCAAGGTCAAAATCAAACCCTTGCCCATTTTGAAAGTTTGAAAAATCAAATCCATTAAAGTCGAATCCACCCGGACCAGCCCCGCCACTTTGCTGAAAACTGGAACCAAAGTTGTCGTACTGCGCGCGCTTTTGGTCATCAGAGAGCACCTGGTATGCCTCATTTACCTCTTTAAACTTTGCCTCGTCACCGTGCTGTTTGTCAGGATGGTACTGGTGTGCCAGTTTATGGAACGCCTTCTTGATCTCGTCTTTCGAGGCGCCTTTTTGCACACCTAAAATGTTGTAGTAATCCTTCGCCATACTCATACTTTACCACGAATTTGCAATAAGAAAACCCGAGAAAAGCTCGGGTTTTCTTATGGTTCGGTATCTCACCACAGGTTATTTAACGATGCCTCAAGGAAACCGTTTTCCCTTCCTTCTTCCGTTTCTTTTTTGCTGCAACTTTTCGCTTTTTGTTCATGGGGGAATTATATCACAATTACTGAGTATTTGTCTGCTCGCCTTCAGGCGGGGTATCAGTTGAGCTTGATTGACTTTCCTGTTCTGGTGCCTGTTTCGCAATATGTTCGCCAATTTTTTGCATTGCAGTTGAGAGTTCTGCAGTTTTGGTTTGGAGCGCGCTTAAATCGCTGCCGTCTTTTATTGCTTTCAGCTCTGCAACTTTTGTCTCAACTTCAGTTTTGATTTCTTCCGTTATTTTATCTTTATAGTCTTGCAGTGATTTTTCAGCAGCAAAGATAGACATCTCAGCAGTATTTTTTGCATCTACCAACTCTTTCTTCTTTTGGTCTTCATCAGCATGAATCTCGGCATCCTTCTGCATGCGTTCGATATCTTCTTTTGAGAGCCCCGAGGTTGCCTCGATGCGGATCGACTGCTCTTTGCCGGTTGCTTTATCTTTTGCCTTTACCTGAAGGATCCCGTTTGCATCAATGTCGAAGGTTACCTCAACCTGGGGCATACCGCGCGGCGCTGGCGCAATACCATCGAGCACAAATTGCCCGAGCGACTTGTTATCGTTTGCCATTGGTCGCTCGCCCTGCACCACATGAATCTGCACTGAAGTCTGATTATCAGCCGCGGTCGAGAACACCTGCGAGCGACTTGTTGGGATGGTTGTGTTTCGCTCAATAAGTTTTGTTGCCACACTCCCCAATGTTTCAATACCGAGCGAGAGTGGGATCACGTCTAGCAGGAGCACATCGCGCACATCGCCCTGGAGCACACCGCCTTGCACCGCTGCACCAAGTGCCACTACTTCATCAGGGTTAATTGAGCGGTTTGGTTCCTTACCAAAGAGCTTCTTCACCTCTTCTACCACTTTTGGCATGCGGGTTTGTCCGCCCACCAAAATTACTTGATCAATTTCATTCATTTTAAATGGAGATGCTTCAACCGCGCGCTTGGTAATTTCCATCGCGCGCGTTATGTAATCAGCTGCGATTTCTTCAAGCTTTGCTCGAGACATTTTAAGCAACAGGTGCCGAGGACCAGATGCATCGCTCGTGATAAATGGGATATTAATTTCGGTTTCTGGTGTCGTTGAAAGCTCAATTTTTGCTTTCTCGGCTGCCTCATCCAAGCGCTGAAGTGCGAGCGGATCTTTGGTAACATCTACTCCACTCTCTTTTTTAAATTCATCGGCAATCCAGTACATGATTTTGTGATCAATATCACGACCGCCCAAGAACACATCGCCATCGGTTGCCTTCACCTCAATCACATCCTCAGTTACTTCAAGAATAGAAACGTCAAAGGTGCCGCCACCAAAGTCAAACACGGCGATTTTCTCGTTCTTTCGTGTATTGAACCCATACGCAAGCGCCGCAGCGGTTGGCTCGTTAATGATGCGCTTTACATCAAGCCCTGCAATTGCACCTGCATCCTTTGTAGCTTTACGCTGTGCATCGTTAAAGTACGCTGGCACGGTAATAACTGCCTCGGTAATTTTTTCGCCGAGCTTTGCTTCAACATCTGCCTTAATTTTTTGGAGAATCATCGCCGAGATTTCTTCAGGGCGGTACTCTTTATCACCGAGTTTTACGAGCACGCCGCCGTCGGATCCTTTTGAAACATTAAATGCCGAGGTCTTTACGATTCGCTGCACTTCAGCATCATCAAAATTATGCCCCATGAAGCGCTTAATGCCATAGATAGTATTTTGCGGATTCGTTACTGCCTGGCGTTTTGCTAAAAGCCCCACTAGCCGATCGCCATTTTTTGCCGCTGCCACAATAGAAGGGGTGGTGCGATTTCCTTCGATATTTTCGATGATTTTCGGCTGCCCGCCTTCAATAATAGCGACTGCCGAGTTTGTTGTTCCAAGATCAATTCCAATTATTTTTGCCATAGTTCAAAAGTCCAAATTATTTTTTAAGTGTGTACACTGAAACAGAAGCTGGTCGCAATACCGTATCTTTATAGATAAATCCGAGTTTCAGTGTTGCCGCAATAGTACCAGCCTGTGCTGTATCTTCTGTTTCTATCTCGGTTACCGCCTGATGCCGAAATGGATCAAACGGTGCTCCTGTATCGTCGTATGATGAGAGCCCGCGCGCTTCCAAGATTCCCTTCAGCTGCCCGTAAATATATTCAACCCCCGTGCGCCAGTTTGCGTCTACGGCTTCCCATGCCTCCTTATTATTGAAGGCAAAGTAAAAACTGTCAAGAACAGGAAGGAGGTCATCAAAGAACTGCTCCTCGGTAATCGTCTTTGCCCGAATCCGTGCTTCATCAAGCTGTTTTTGGAGATTCACATAATCAGCTTTTGCCCGCTGCCAGCCGTCTAGATACTCCTGTTTTTCCTTTTCTGCCTGCTTCAGTTTTTCACGCAGCTCTTTTAATTTCTGAACACCTGTCAGCGCACCACCCTCATCGTCGCTTGCCTCAAACTCAACATCGTTTCGTTCATCATCCATACGGGTGTGATTATACAAAATTTTTCAAATAAAAAAAGCCTAGCCCAAGGCTGAAGCTTTAACAATTTTGTACAAAAAACTAACACAGAAGTCCTCCATGCTCTCTTACAGCCATCCGAAATAGTGCTTGGAAATAAAAATCCGCTTTCCCATCCTTATAGTGGACTCGGAAAATAAACGATCTTCCTACTTCAACAAGATCTTTGGGGAAATCTTTAGGAATATATTTAAAATAACGAATAACTTTTTCTCTTTCGGAATAGAGTGCTATTACCGTGTTATTGTGTAACATACCCTGAATTATGAATATAGACCCATCTGTTTGATCAGAGAGATTAGAAAGACTATTGAGGATTTTTTTAGTACGTAAAGGAATGATATACAGCTCATATACGATATAAACGCATATGATCCCAGTACCAAAGGGAAAAAGTGCTCCTAATATGTTTGTCATAGCAATTAGTTTTTTTAACACAATATAACCCAAATACTTTTGTGTCAATGAAAAATCCCCTTTCGGGGATTTTTTTTAACGCTTACTCCACTGTGGGGCTTTGCGGGCTTTTTTGAGACCGAACTTGCGACGCTCTTTACTGCGCGGATCACGCTTCAAGTATCCTGCCTGCTTGAGTTTTGGCTTTACCTCGGTATTTTCTTCAACAAGTGCACGAGCAATGCCGTGGCGAACTGCTTCAGCCTGAGCATGAATACCGCCACCGCTTACTCGAACGGTTACTGCGTATGAATCACTAGTTTCAAGTTTTGCAAACGTATCGGTAACTGTTTTTTGGAGTTCGGCAGTTGGAAAGTAGGTTGCCAAATCTTTTCCGTTGATATCGTAGCTTCCTTTTGTTGCCGGGCTGACGCGAACACGAGCAGTAGCTGTTTTGCGGCGACCAACGGTTTCGATATATTTTTTATTTGTTTTTGCGATTCGTTCCATACTATTCGGTTACTGTTAATTGCTTCATCATGCCATTTTTAAGCTTGTTGTCAGGAAGCATACCTTTAACCGCTTTCCGGATCGCCTCTCCGTAGCCTTTTTTAGTAATAACGGCTTGCATGCTCTCTATTTTTTGTCCGCCCGGGTATCCCGAATATTGAATGTAGGTTTTTTCTCGAAGTTTTTGCTCGGCAACTTTGAGCTTCGCAGCGTTAGTAACGGTTACGGCGTTCCCCGAGAGCTTATTGCGCATAAATGTCGGGCTTCCTTTACCCATGAGTTTTGAAGCGACATCGCTGGCGAGTCGTCCGAGTGTTTTTCCTGTTGCGTCAACTGTGTATTGCATAGTTCTGTACTGTATCAAAAATTTATACGAATTCAATCACTGCCATTGGGCTGGCATCACCCGCTCGCTGTGGGAGTTTAATAATCCGTGTATACCCACCGGCACGCTCAGCATACTTCGGTGCAATTGTGCCAATAAGCTTTTCTACCACCTCGGTATGGTTGTAGAGTGAGGCGAGCAAGAGTCGGCGAGTAGCGAGTGTTGGTTTTTTCGCCTTTGTTACCATCTTCTCGATTGCAGGGCGAAGTTCTTTTGCTTTTGCCTCGGTAGTTTCAATCTTGCCGTGGGTAACCAACGACTCTACCAACCCTTTCATAAGGGCTGCGCGCTGGTTCTTACTGCGTCCGAATGTTCTGTTAGCGTTGTGGTGTCTCATATATAAAAACGATTAATCTCGAAGGGTAAGGCTATACACTGCCAATGCTTTCTTTATTTCCTGTACCCCCTTCTCTCCGATGCCTTCAATTTCAAGCAGGTCATCAACATGCTTGCGGGCAACACCGCCTACGGTCCGGATATTTGCTGCAGAGAGCGCGTTTAAGGTTCGAGTTGAAAGCCCAATCGCATCGATGCGTGTTTTAAGAATGTCGGTAACATCTGCTTGTGAATCGTCTGTTGCAGCTTCAGCAGTTGCTTCCTCTTTACTCTCAACACGAGCAGAAGAAACCTGCGACTGTACCGCTTGGATTATTTCGTTACTATCAACGTTTACAATTGCAGCAAGTTGCTCGATCATTGTTTTTACTGACTGCTCAAGTGCTTCACGCGGAGCAATAGTGCCGTCAGTTTCGATCACGAGGCGGATGCGATTGTAGTTTGTTTTATCACCCACACGCATGTCTTCAACATCGTAACTCACACGGCGAATAGGAGAAAAAATAGCATCAAGAAAAATAGTACCGATTTCAGCTTTTTCTTTTTGGTGCTGTTCACGAGTTACAAAACCACGCCCCTTCTCAAGGGTGAGCTCCATCGAGAGCGCTGTTTTTGCAGTGAGTTCGCAGATGTATTGGTCGGCATTGATAACTTCAACCTGACCACTCGCCTTCAAGTCTCCGGCAGTAACCACCTTTGGACCTTTTACGGAGAGGGTTACTTTTTGTGGCTCGGTACCGGTAACCCGGAAGCGGATATTTTTGAGGTGGAGGAGTATGGTTACCACGTCTTCTTTAACTCCTTCAATCGTAGAAAATTCATGACTGACACCATCGATTTTAACGCCAGTAATAGCAGCGCCTTCAAGTGAAGAAAGGATAATACGGCGGAGACTATTGGCAAGCGTGTAGCCATAGCCTGGGTAGAGCCCATCTATCTCATAAACCCCTTTAAACCCCTCTTCTAATACTGCCTTCGGCTTTGATGGTAGGATGATTTTTTGCTCACTCATAGAAATAAATAATACAACTATTTTTAAAATAAATCAAATTTCTACTATCGACTGTAGAACTCGAGCACTGTTTCGAGCTTCATAAATGGGTCATCGTGCTTCGGTGTCCCCTTCACCGTCCCGGTAAGCTGCGCCGGCACCAAGGTAAGCCAGTTAGGAACCGTGTGCTGTTCTGCACGCTTTGCAAAATCGGCAAACACCGTTGAGCCGCGGCTGCCTTCGCGAACAACGATCACATCCCCCACCCGCACCTGGTATGAAGGAACGTTTATTCGCTTTCCGCCGACGGTAATGTGTCCGTGTGAGACGAGCTGGCGAGCAAAGCGACGAGTGTGTGCCAAACCAAGGCGATAAATAACGTTATCGAGCCGCATTTCAAGCAGGCTGTAGAGCTTGTCGGTTACTGTTCCGCCTTTTGTTGCAGTTGCCGTCTTTACATAGTTTGCAAGCTGGCGCTCGGTAATACCGTATGAAAATCGTACCTTCTGTTTTTCTAAAAGCTGCTGCCCGTAATCAGAGAGCGGCTTTGGACGCTTTGCATTAGGAGACGAAGTAGCACGACCGCGCTTCGCCTCGGACTGGATAAACCGCTGGGTCTGGCATTGTTCAAATATTGGGGCGCCAACACGTCGGCACATTTTAAATCGGGGTCTTGTTTTCATAGGTTATACTCGTCGAGGTTTCTTAGGCTTCGGACCATTGTGCGGCACCGGCGTTTTATCTTTTATTGAGAGGAGATCGATACCGCTTGCAATAAAGGCACGTACCAACGGCTCACGACCGCTGCCTACCCCCTTTACCACTGCGTTTACCTCTTTAATACCGGCAGCAGTTGCTTTTTCGGCTAAAATTTCACCCACTTTTGATGCGGCAAACGGGGTACCCTTTTTTGCACCCTTAAAACCGAGTGAACCACTTGAAGACCAAAAAAGCACATTTCCCTTCATATCTGAAACAACTGCCTTGGTATTATTGAATGTTGCCTCAACAGAAAGCTGCGCCACGGTAATCTTCTTTTTTGGAGCACGCGAAGTTGCCCGATTGCGCTTATCAGCATCAACCAACTGCCCTTCTTGTGTTGCAATACGTTTCTTTCCCATATGTTATGTTTTTGATTCCTTACGACGACCACTACCCATAGTTTGGCGAACGTTTCCACGGATGGTTCGTGAATTTGTTTTAGTTCGTTGTCCGCGCACCGGCAATCGGCGCTGGTGGCGTACCCCACGATATGCTTTTACATCTTTTAAGCGTTTAATGTTTGCAGAAACTTCACGTTTCAAGTTTCCTTCAATCTTCATTTCTTCAACTGCCTTTCGAACAGTGTTTTCTTCGTCAATGGTTAGATCGCCAGGCTTTTTACCAGGATCAACGTTCGTACGAGCGAGTATTTTGCGAGCAGTTGATTGCCCAATACCATAGAGAACAGTCAAGCCAAATTCAAGCCGTTGTTCGTTAGGGATAGTGATACCAAGGATTCGCATAATTACTGTTTTTGCTTATGTTTAGGGTTTGAGCACAGCACAAAAAGGTGGTTTCCCCGCTTAACAATTTTGCAGTTTTCGCACATCTTTTTGACGGTTGATTTGACTTTCATAAAATAAAAAAGCTGTCACAAATGAGAGCTCGGGGATTGTACACCAACTACATCCGTTTGACAATACGTCCTTTTCCCCCGTACTGGTCGACCACTACCTCGACGGTATCGCCAACCAAAACCTTGATACGGTTCAAGCGCATTTTTCCTGCAAGGTACGCAAGAATTTCAGCTCCATCAGCAAGCGTTACCCGAAATAATGTATTCGGCAAAGCTTCGTGAATGGTGCCTCGAACTGTAGTTTGTGGTTGTGCCCCCATGTGCTAGTACTATCACTATAAAAAATTTTTAAGCAGAAGTCAATTTTATTTAATAATCAGCTTAATTTTTTCGGGATTGTTGGGGAAATAGGGGGTCCAGAACGGAAAGCGAGAGAAGCGGGCTTCGGCAATGCCGGGAAAAGCAGCCATGAGTGTTTCAAAATTTTTGGTTGGTTCGCCGACGAGCGCCTCTTTTAGTGCGTTTTGATCGAGTGCAGCGCGCATTGTTCCCTCGCCCGTTACCTGCAAGGTGAGCTCTTTTGGAATTTCTTCGGTACTGATAGCGAGCGCGAGCCCCTGACTAATGGTGAGGTCGGCAACATCGGGCACGGTGTAGGTGATGCCCGTTGCAGCACCGCCCGAACCGTTTTCAACAGCGAGTTCGGCAATGGCACGGGCGAGCGGCTCGCGTGGGAACAGATAGGTAACAAGGGTACCTGAGAGTGCCGCCGGGAATTTAATAGTTGGACTCTGGAGCGTGAGCGATGCGCTGTTGTAGAGCATGTACTGAAAATCGGGGAAGGTTATAAACCCTTCAGGCAGCTGTGCCCGCGCCTGGCGCTTTAATTTTTCAGCCAAGAGCTGCTGTAAGACGCCGGTAATTTCTACCCTGCTTGCTTCTGAAACAGTGTGCATATTACCGCTTACCCCGCCGGCAAGCGGACCACTCGAACGACCGTAGAATTTTTTTGCCTTATCGCCTGTAGTGTAGCCTGAAACGGCAAAATCGGTTCCCTTGCTATTGTAATCGCTCCCTGCGGCTGTTGCGGTAACTACTGTTGCAGGGCTCACTCCTGCAACACGCTTCCCTTCTACCGTTTTAAACCCGGGCACCGTT
>DATIBQ010000072.1:0-4698 GCA_035457445.1 Minisyncoccota bacterium | reverse complement strand
ACCACCGGCCGCGGCTGCTGGTACCCGGGGAGTGCTGGTGCGGGCTTCTGAAAGCTCGTAATGGTGTCCCCAACCGCTGCAATGCCGGGCTGCTTGATGCCGGTAACTACGTAGCCAATGGTACCCGCTGCCAAGCTTTCGGTTTGTGTTTCGTGCGGCATGCACACTCCCACTTCAAGCACGCCGAACTTTTGCTTCGTTGCTGAGAACATGAGCTCGTCCCCCTTTTTAATACTCCCCTGGAACAATCGTGTAAATACAATTACCCCTTTGTGATTTGAGTAGCTGAAATCAAAAATCAAACCCTGGGGGCTACTGTTTGTGTCGGCAGCTACTGGCGCTGGGATCCGCTCTACAATTGCTCTCAAGAGCTCTTGTACCCCATCACCCGTCCTGCCAGAAACCAGCAGCACTGATCCAGTATCAACGTGCAAGAGTTCAGCAAGCTCGAGTATCGTTTCTTCCGCGCGCGCAAGCGGAGAATCAATTTTGGTAACCACCGGGATAATCACCAGCCCCGATTCCTGCGCCATCGCAAGTGTGGTGAGTGTTTGCGCTTGCACGCCCTGGGTTGCATCAACAAGCAAGAGCGACCCTTCAACCGCTTTCAGTGCACGAGAAACTTCGTATGAAAAATCGATGTGCCCTGGCGTATCGATAAGGTTAAGAACATATTCAACACCCTGGTACGAGTACTTCATCCGGACTGGCTGCATTTTTATGGTAATCCCCCGCTCTCGCTCGAGCTCCATAGAATCGAGCACCTGGTCACGCATTTTCCGCGCTTCAATGGTGCCCGTTGCTTCTAACAGCCGGTCGGCAAGGGTGCTCTTCCCGTGGTCGATATGAGCAATGATTGAGAAATTTCGGATATGTGCTGAATCCATATTATAGTGTGTTGAGGAACTATAGCATACACAAAAAAATTCATAAAAAACCTCAATGACCCAAGTAAAGATTAAGTACTCAACTTAAAAATTGACTTTTTGTTATATATGTGTTACTCTACAATAGAATTTTTTCATTTAAAACAACTATGCAATGGATATTATACTGAACGAACTTGCCCCTCTCCCAGAAAAACTAGAGGAGGTGCCACCTGCTTGTGCAAGATACATTGAACTTGCAGAACAAAAAAATAAAGCAAACATTCCTCATGAAAAAGGATTGATTCTCGACAAACTTATCGAGTATTTAAGTACAAGGTTTGCCGAAGAAATAAAATTTGACCCGAAGGAAAGCTTTTACAAAGGCCTCTGCCAACAATATGGAAATCGAATTGGGCGGACAGTAACTTCTAGTAAAAGGAAGAAACATGGGGTAATAGGTTGCTTAATGAGTCTCCAAAAATGCTTTGAGGAAATTATTGAATCTAAAAAACAAAAAACGACAAAAGGTATTTACCGACAGCTGAAAGTTACCAGCGATTTAAAAGTTAGCACCACTTGCAGTTGGTACTATATTCCCGAATCTTCTCCAGCGTATTGTTGGGACCATGACCAGCTTATTGAAGTGATTCTTTCGGGAGACTGCTACGCTATCTCGATTGAGCTGGATAAGAAAAAAGAGATGACCGAATTTGAATACAACCAAAAACCTAATCTTCACGAAGCACTAGGGGCAAGATATTCAACAAGAGCATTTTAAAGTGAAGCCGTACTGGTAACAAATACCAGGCGGCTTTTTTGTTTTTGGATACAGCACCAAACTACAGCTTCGGCTGTTCTGGTGCCACGGGGCGCTGTTTCCAAAATTTAGAAGTGATGACTATGACCATGTTCTTAAGCTCGTTATGGTCGAGCAGGCGGATGACTCCCAGGTAGGCTGCTGCGCCTAAGATGCCCGCTAGAAGCCCCTGGATGAAAATACCCAACAAAGTATCGGGACGAGTGGCGTACGAGAGCACCTGAAGCGCCAGGTAAGCAACGCCTGCGCCTAAGATGCCCGCTGCGCAAATATGTAAGAGCATTCGGCGGAGGTCTTCAACTCCAGTGCCGAGCTTCTTCCAGCGCTTAGTGAATACCCCCCACAAGAGACACGCGTTTATAATCTGACCAATCGAAAACGAGAGCGGCAGCACAATTACGGCGCTTCCAACAATGCCATCGAGCCGAAGCAGTGATTCAGCAAAGTATTGAAACGAGAGCGAACTATTGTAGAGCCAGAGTAACAGCGCGGCAACGCTGCCGGTAATAAGTACTGAAACACTGTTTAACCGAAGCGGTGTTTTGGTATCCCCCATCGCATAGAAGCTCCGCGAGAGGAGCAGCACCATGCTCTGCGCTGCAATCGAGAGCGAGAAGAGTGCGAGTGATGCAGCAACCAGGCGCGTATCGTTCCAACTGAACTGCCCCGACCCTAATAAAACGCGCACAATCTGTGCCCGGAGCACAATAAAGAGAAGTGAGAGCGGAATTGAAAAAAAGAAAATATTTTTTGCCGCTTTGTAGATGACTTCTAAAAACTCTTTGCGCTTCTCTTCAGCATAAAACCGTGAAAGGATAGGAAATGCCGCTACTGCATAAGAAATGCCAACGATATAAAACGGGGTTGTTTGGATGTTGTACGAAAAATTAAAAATTGAAACTGACCCCGCAGCCAAGAGCGAAGCGAGTGCGCCCATTACTAAAATAGTAATGCTCGAGAGCGAGAGGCTCACAGTGCGTGAGATTGAAGTCCTACATACTTTTAGGATGAATGAAAAATCCGGGCGCAAGGTAAGGGCTGGGTAGATGCCTAGGCGAAAAAGTGTCGGTAGCTGCAGCGACATGTGCACCACCGTGCCTAAAATTGCACCAATGACTACTCCGGTAATACCAACTGTTGGGCGGATGAGAAAGATACCAACAAGAATACAGGCATTGTAAAACACCGGAGCGAGTGCGAATGCATAAAACTTTTTTTGCGCCTGTGAAAATGATCCAAACAAATTTGAAAGCCCCAGAAAGATTGGTGAAAGGAGAAGAATGCGAGAGAGCGTCATAAAAAGCTCCCGCTGCGCTTCAGTAAAGCCGGGGGCAACCACAAACGAGAGTGGCTTCATCAGCAAAAATGCGCCGCCGCACACTACCACCATCGCCGTTATAAACACCGTAAACAGGCTGTGAGAAAAATCGCGAAAGTGTGCTCGTGCATCATCACCTCGATGGCTTTTTAGATACCCAGCCAGTAGCGGCAAGAGCGCCGTTACTGCCACCAGTGAGGCAAATGAATTGTAGAGGAAATCAGGAATGCGAAATGCGGCGTAGTACACATCGAGCGTCTCGGACGGACCAAAGTAATGCGCGAGCGCTCTGTCCCGTACTAATCCCAGCACCTGTGAGCAAATAGAGAAGAGCGCGAGCAAGAGTGCGCCCTGGTTCATAGTTTTTACTTCCCTATTGAGCAGACTGAGGAGTTTGGAAACCATTGTGTATTACTCCTCTTCTTTTACTTCTGGTTTCGTATCGGTTATCGGCGTAGCTTGACCTGTTTTTAGGCGGTCAATTTCAGCTTCGACTCCTTGCAGGTTTGGAAACCGCTGCTTTAATTCTTCAAGTACCGTGACTGCTGCTTCTTTTTGTCCTAAGAGCTTCAGTGTGTTTACGTACTCAAGTTGGGCGCGAAGGTTGTAGGGATTAAGCGCACGAGCACGAGCAAGCGCCTCGCGGGCTGATTGATAGTTTTTAAGCGCTAGCTCAAACGAGCCGAGCGCGTAGAATCCAGCGTCTGATCCCGGAAAAGCAGTAGTGTATGAACGGAGCGCGTCTCGTGCAGCATCGGTATCTCCTGCTCGCTGCTTGAGCTGAGCACGGAGGAGATATGCGTCAAGGTAATCAGGTTTAAGTTCAATGGCACGATCAATTGCGGTTTGCGCTCCAGCGCCATTATCGTGCAGTACCTCTAGATTTGCTAAAGAAAGCTGGTACGCTGGCTGCGATGGCGAGAGGAGTGCTGCACGATCAAGTGCGGATCGTGCGTTGTCATACGCACCCTCTGTTTTTGCTGGAACAATTAGTTGATACACTGAAGCAAGTGTCTGCCAGTTGAGTGCATCGGCTGGGTTGTACTTAATTGCCTGCTGAGCACTCCCCTCTGCAGCTGAAAAATATTGCTGCAAGAGTGCCTGATCGGGCTTCTCTGCCTTTGCCCCTTCTGAAAACTTACTTACATACAATGCAGAAACAGTGCGGAAGTACAAATCGTTCCGTGAGAACGTGAGCGCTCGAAGGGTACGGCGAATTGCAGTATCTGCATCTTTAGATACAAGCGCATGATTATACGAAACAGTGCCCACAAATTTAGAGGTCGCCAAGTACGCACTTGAAAGAGTACTCAGAGAAGCAAGCACCAAGAGCAGGATGATAAAGAAGCTTGAGCGAGGATCTTTTAAATACTGAAATGAAGCGAGCCGTGTCCGACCAACGAGCACTGACACTCCAATAAGTAATCCAATAAGGAGAAATCCGTAGGAAATGAGCACGATACTTGAGAGCCCGACAAAGAGGAGCGCGATGAACGGCACCAAAATGATGAGCGAGCTTACCGCAATAAAACGAGTGAAGCGGTCAGGGTATTGGTAATTAAACAGACGGAATCCGTGCACTAATACAAGAGCAATGGTAATAATAAGCGCGAGTGTTACCAAACTACCGTTGGTTACCAGAAACGTAGAAATAGTACTGTACCCGCCTTCAAATGGGGTATTCCAAAATACAG
>DATIBQ010000071.1:0-3322 GCA_035457445.1 Minisyncoccota bacterium | reverse complement strand
CTACATCTTCTGAAACTGCCTTCCCCCGGACTACCGCCTTCATCTTGCGGCGGATCACCTTCGCTGCCTTTTCACGAATGTAGTAGAGTTTTGAGCGGCGAGTCTTTGCCTTCTTTACCACTTCGATTTTATCAATTGCGGGCGAGTAAAGTGGAAAAATACGCTCAACCCCAATAGTATTTGATACCTTACGAACGGTAAACGTCGCCGACTGACTCGTGCCATGCTTGCGAGCGAGCACTAACCCCTCAAATGCCTGAAGGCGAGTCTTTCCTTTTTCTTGGATTTTTGACCATACACGTACCGTATCGCCCGAAGCAAAGTCGAGCTTTTCGCGTACTGCTTTATTGGTTGGAGTAATTGAAACTGCCATATAGGGCACTACTTTAGCACGCAGGTACGTACTTCGCAATAGTTGCTTTAAAGTCGGGCTCGTATGGCGCAGTAACGGTTTTTTGCTCTCCCGAAGAAAGCGTAAAGGTTATTTGATACGCATGAAGTGCGAGGCGGGTAAAGCCAAGCGCTGCTGGCTTGCTCTCGTTATACAGACTATCGCAGACAATTGGTCGCTGAATATATTTTAAATGCACCCGAATTTGATGTGTTCGCCCCGTTTTTGGGTGTGCCTCTATAAAAGAAAATTGTTCGCCCTGTTCGTCTACAAAATTGTGTAGTGTCTGTAGTATAGTTATCGCTTCACGGGTTTCTCCGCGAACACCTCTGCCCGCATGCCACTTGCGAAAGTCGCCCTTGTTGCGTCCGATAGGAACATCAATTGTAACCGGAGAATTATTGATATGCCCCCACACAAAGGCATGATACTTTTTTTGGATAGTGCGATTTTGGAATTGTGATTTAAAAAAAAGAAATGAATCCTGATTTTTTGCAAGCAACAGCGCTCCCGATGTTTCTCTATCGAGCCGATGCACAATCCCTGGTCGATCAATAGCTGTATCACCGCGTCGTAGTGGCTCCCCTATTCCTGCTATGGATGGATACTGCTCCAAAATCCAATCAACCAGTGTTGGTTCGGTATTTCTGCCATCAGAATGGACCATGAGCCCAGCAGGTTTATTGATGAGGAGCACGTCGTTGTCTTCAAAGAGAATTTCCATACTTACTCAAACGAAGGGATTATGTATTTGCTGTAATTAATCTGTTCTGCCTTAAAAACTTCTGGAAGTGATGCAGCATGAATAATGCTCGGATGTGTTTGAAGTAGTGATCGTTTCGAGTAGGAACCAACATTATAAATCTTCTTTTCTGCAGGTACCGCTGCAGCAAGTGCTGCCCCAAGCTCAACAAACATATCAGTCCCTTCTGGGTCACTGATTAGTACAAACACATCTGCTTCAATAACTCCCTGTATTGAATCAACTGCAAGGGTAGCAATTTTTTCTTGATTCTGTTTATAAGGAGCAAGAGACTGTTCGTAGACCCACCGGCAAACGACCTGCTCCCCCTGCGCCGTAAGAAAATCGCAAACCTCTTTTATTTTCTCCTGATGCCGCATGCGCGATGCAAAATACCACTTTTTCATACTAGAAATTTGCAGAGGTTTTAAAATTGAAAAAAATCATTTTCTGCTCCATGGCGATACTGTATCATATTTTTATGAGGATTTACCTGGAGCACAAAACAGAAAATCCCCAATTAGGGAATTTTCTGTTTTGTGCGCCCTGAGGGATTCGAACCCCCGACCTTCGCTGTGTAAAAGCGCTGCTCTACCAACTGAGCTAAGAGCGCAAATGAACGAGGGTAGCATACTGAATTATCTTTGATTTTGCAAATCAAAAAAGGTAGCATAGCAGGGCGCTTGCCCCTGTAGTTAAATGGATATAACTGCGGACTTCTAAGCCGTTATTCGAGGTTCGATTCCTCGCGGGGGCACAACAAGCAAGGCGAGGTGTGTTTCTTGCGAGGAATCGAACAGGGAAAGGGTCGGAAAACGGAAGTTTTCCGTGGAGGAGAGCAGGGCGTTTCTCCCGTTGAGAACCGTGGGTTCTCAAAGAGGAACGTTAGTTCCGAGTGAGATAGCGAAGCGTCCTCGCGGGGGCACCATTGAGCAAGGCTCCTTATTGAGGAGACGAAGGTATTACCTGAATTGCTTTAATATCATTTTGCATCCGCTTTATTTTTGAGCGGTTCTCGCTTGCCAGCGGAGTAACCGGTGCATCGAGTATGTGGCTTGTTTGAATGAAAAAGAGAGCAAAGTATACTACCGCACCAATAAGCAGCACCAGTGCTCCTCCCAGTAAATAGCGCCAGTATAAATGGGGATTAAATCGATCGCGCCGTCTTGAGAATCCTTTTGCTTTTTTTGAAAATGGTGAAGTGAATTTCATAGTATTACTTAAAAGTGGTAAGCCGGAGCGTACCGTAGAGCTTCCACGAAACTGCCCGCGCACCTTTTGCTGATTTTTCTGCAGGCTGGCTCATAAGGTAGTAACGGTCAAAGAAGAGTCGGTACGGCTTTGCCTTGAGCTGCCGCGAGAAGTTACTGAGCGCTGCGTAGGAACCAGCTGCATTAAATTCGACCGACACATGCTTTCCACCCCCTTCTTTGTTTGCCTCTACGGTAGCCGAGGTAATCTCAAACGCAATACCTGCACCTTGTGCGGTTGACTCTACATCGGAGAGGAAGAGCGGGATAGTCTGCGCATTGTAAAAATTTTTATTGAGCACTGCCACTGCTGCCTGTACTTCCTGAAAATCACGGTATTCAATTTCAAGAGAAGCACGGTTTGCCTCAATTGAAGCATTTTTTTCGAGAAGGAGCATCGTAGCAGTGCGGCGCGCCACAACGCCCGACTGCGCCCACCAGAGAAGGAGCGAGCTGCCGAGTACGAGTAGTACTAACCCCGTGAGTATATATATTTGTTGGCGTACTTCTTTCTTCATACTACTTAAAGCGAACCGTTATTTTAAATTCACCATTCTGATTTTTCACAAAATTTGACACGGGATGATCACCTGAAGCAACTGCTGCGGATACCTCGGCTGCAGCAATAAACTGCTGCAGGGTCGCGCGGTCGCGAGAAATACCGCTAAATTCAATACTCCGCCCCTCGCGTGAAGCCATAGAAATGTTGGTAATTGTAATGCCGGGCGGCGGCACTATGGCATCAAGCGCTGCAAGTACCGAAAAGGTGCTGTCAGCAGCGTAGGCACTCTTTAAGAGCGCAATCGCAGCGGCAGTTGCAGCAAGATCTTCATCGCTGGCAAATGATCCGCTCTCGGCAATGGCTGCATACTGCTCGCTCGCAAGCCGATGCCGAAGATTCACTGAGATAAATGACGGGATAATCAAAACAAGCCCCAC
>DATIBQ010000070.1:0-13741 GCA_035457445.1 Minisyncoccota bacterium | reverse complement strand
TGGTGTACCCATAGACCACACCGACCGCATCTGCAAGCCTGGTTTTTTTAATTTATCTTCTGGCCATTCTCCCTCTTTCATTAGCTCATAATTAAACATGTGTTTTGCTTTTTTATCTTTACGTGCCCAAATAATTGTTTCGTGGCTTGCGGTAAAAAAACGGCAGCTTAGATTTGGTGAAGCGTTTGGTTTAAACCATGAGATGTCATTTAAAATATGATACCCAAGTGATTGCAGTGCATGTCCACACTGATAAATTGAGTGGTAGGTACCCGATACCCAAAGCGTTCCCTCTGGTTTTAGTACTCGTCTACATGCTTCAAGCCATCGGTAGTGGAAATCGTAATCTTCTGCAAATCCTCTACTCTTATCCCAGTCACCTTTATGTACACTTACCATTTTTCCGGCATGCACCGTAAAACCACCATTTGAAAGATTGTACGGTGGATCAGCAAATATCATATCTATCGAGTTTACTGGTAATTGATTAAGAAGATTTATAGAATCTCCATGGTACAAAACAAAATTATCCTTTTGAAAATAAGGTTTAAATTCTACAGACGCGAGTATTTTCTTATCTGCTACGAGAGGAGTCATAAAGGCTATTCTAACATAACTTTTCTCGCCAAAAACGCTAACCGGGCGAGGCGGAGTTTGTCGAAGGAGTGCTTGCCGTTGTAGTGATTGAAAACAGGAGAAAGGAGTGTGGTGTCGAGCTTTTTGAAGGTTGCTTCAAACTCGGGCAAGGTGCGCAAAAGGGTTTTGTCGAAGAGGTGTTCGATGTCTTTAAAGGTGAGTTTGCCTGCTTCTACCAGTTTTTCAATATGCCCCAAAATGGTGGTTGGCGAGAGCGAGCGCTCACTGGCGATAATGATGAGTGGCTTCCCTTTCGCTACCAGCTCGCGGGTTATCTCGGCTGTGTCGCGTGTATCTTTTTGCTTGAGCACTTTTTTCTTTGATGGAGTTAAATTGCCACCGACAGCAGTAATAAAGTTGCGGTGCATGTCGGTAATAGCAGTTTTTGCCATGTCGCCAAAGAGTACATCGGCATGCTCTGATTCTGTTCTAAAACGATCATCGATGGCAAGAATGCTAGGGTGCACCTGAAACACACGAGGGTTTGTCCCGAGCAGGTACAGCCCCGAAAGTGATCGAACCCGCGAGAGCGCTACATACCCTTGGCCGTACTCGAATACTTCTCGTAAATCCATAACTGCAGCATCGAGCGACATCCCCTGGCTCTTGTGGATGGTAATGGCCCAGGCAAGTCGGAGCGGCACCTGGGTGATGCTCGCCTTGATACTCCCGTTCTCTTCAATGTTCCAATCCATCGGCTCCATGGTAATGGTATCGCCATGCCGGGTGGTAATGATCGGGTACGTAGTTGCCGGCTCAAAATCAATAACCGTGCCAAGGGTGCCGTTTACAAACCCCTTCTCGCGGCTGTTTTTGGTGCACATCACAGTAGCGCCAATTTTTAAATCGAGCTTCTCGGGTGAGAGGCAGCCTTTTTTAAGGCTCGCTACGAGCGAATCCTTCCCTTTTGACTTCATGGTGAAGGTACGCGCAGGGCTTTTAATTTTTTCGAGTTCTTTTGTGTTTAAGGTATCGACGTCAGCATTATGTGAAAAAAGCCTGGTGAGAGTTTCTCCGCCACTCGGTGAATCTTGGTTTGCCACAAAGCGCTCTTGGAGGTATTCGTGATGTGCTTCTCCATACTCATTTTTACGGATAGCAGAAAGGATCGAGAGAAATCGATCATCGCTCTGGCGGTGCTGCTCGGTTATATAGCAGACGAGCGGGCAGAGTACCTGCCACGCCTTTGACTCAAACGCAAATTGGCTCTGATTCCCCACTGGCGGCAGTTGGAAGAAGTCCCCCACCAAAATCACCTGAATGCCCCCAAACGGCTCCTGGAGCTGTTTTATTGCCCGACACACGGCTTCTACCATGTCGAGCGTTTGGGCGTCGATCATCGAGATTTCATCAATTATGAGTACCTTGGTTTTTTGTATGCGCCGCGCCAAGTATTCGGTGGTAGTAATGGTATCCAGGTCGTAACTCGAGAGGTTCCGCCGTACACCAATGCCGCTCCAGGAATGGATGGTTTGCCCATGAATATGGGTTGCTGCAATGCCAGTTGAGGCAGTGATAGCTGGCTCAATATCGTGCTCGCGCAAGTATCGAACATATTCGTTAATGGTGTGTGTTTTGCCCGCCCCCGGCTCGCCGGTTAAAAAAACACTCGCGCCTGTTTTTAGAATAGTAAGTGCCTGTGCTTGGGTCATGAGGTTTTATTTTACTACAGTTGACGTGCGTAGCACCTTGCATTACTATGCACTTGCTTTGAGGGCTTTATTTATATAATGAAGCCACCGGGGTGAGATTTCTATCTCGCCTCTTTTTTGTTTATACCGCCGAAGTAATCCGGGAGAGAGTTTTTTCTTTCCCTAAAATCGCTGTAAGCTCGAATGGATCAGGTGACTTTTCACGTCCAGAGAGTGCGACGCGGAGCGGCCAGAGTATGTTTCCCTTCCCTTCTTGTTCTGCGTACGGCATAAGCGCTGTTTTGAGGCTCTCGTAATCCCAGTTTGCCGCAGAAACTTTTTCAAATAGGCTGGCAATTTCTTGTAGGTACATTTTTGTTTTTTCCACTCCATCCTCAGTACCCTTCAATCCTTTCCAAACGAGCATTGCTTCATCAACAGTTGGTTCTTTGAAGAAATACTCAAACTCTCCTGTCTCAAACAATGTTTTTATATCTGAAAACTTTTCTATTCGATCACGAAGCAGCTGCTCAATTTTTAGAAGCATCTCTTTATCTTCTTTTGCGTATGCAGGTAGATACGGCTCGATGTAGTTTAAGAAAGAGTCACTTGAGAGTTTTTTTATATACTCGCGGTTAAACCAGTTTAGTTTTTCTTCATTAAAGATTGCGGGAGATTTTTGGACTTTTTGTAAATCAAAGGCGGTAATGAGTTCTTCTTTTGAGAAAAGCTCCTGGTCAGTTCCCGGATTCCAGCCCACCATGGCTACCATGTTTAAGATTGCCTCAGGAAGGTAGCCGAGATCGCGGTACTCGGTAATAGCGAGCGCCCCTTTCCGTTTTGAGAGCTTTTGTTTATCAGGACCAAGCACAAGCGGCAAGTGCGCGTACTCGGGTGTTGGAGCACCAATAGCACGCTGCAAGAGCACCTGGCGCGGAGTGTTTGATACATGATCTTCACCACGGATAACGTGGGTCACCCCTTCATCAAAATCGTCTACCACTACTGCCAAGTGGAAGAGCGGCTCGTGGATATTTTTTGCAATCACAAAATCTCCCAAGTCTTCGGTGTGCATTGTTACCAAACCTTTAATCTGGTCATGAAATGAAACATCGGTATTCGGATTTTTAAATCGGACAATTTCTTTTATCACCCCTGAACCATCTTTTGCTGCTTCTTTTGAAACGTAGGCATGCCCATCGGAAATTAATTTTTCCAACACTTGGGTATGGCGAGCGATATTTTCAGACTGGCGAAAAAAATGATCATATTCAAGCCCGAGCCATTGTAAGCTTTCAAGAATATTTTCCTCATATTCTTTTTTTGAACGTTCACGGTCGGTGTCTTCGATACGAAGTACAAAAGTGCCGCTATGCTTGCGCGCAAACAGGTACGCAAAAATAGCGGTGCGATATGCACCTGAGTGTAAATTGCCGGTTGGGCTCGGTGCAAAACGTGTTACCACCTTTTGGGAGTGTTCCATAGGGCAATCGTAGCAAAAAAGTGCTTTATCCACAACGCGTTAGCGCTCGTGCCGCAGTGCAATCGAGACTGCTTCAGCAGCAATAACCCGCGCTGCGTCGGGCTTGAAGAACTCTTTTGCCTTTTTTGCCATAATGTCGTACATCTCGCGGTTGGTAAGAAGTTCTTCTATTTCATGCAACAGTACTGAGGGGGTGAGGTTCACTTCTTCAATGACTGCGCAGGCACCCGAGCGGGCGTAGTGGTAGGCATTCTTTTTTTGGTGATCACCGTGTGCGAGCGGGTATGGAATTAAAATCGATGGTTTGCCCCATGCGGCAAATTCAAAGAGTGATGAGCCCGAGCGGGATACAACAAGTGTTACGGCTGCAGCGAACATTTTCATTTGCAGATTATTGAGTGAAGCATATATTTTATGCCGACTCTTGTATTGGTTATCTTTTAAAATTATGTCAGCGCGGGTTTTTACCTCTGCGACGTTTTTTGTTCCCACTTGGTGAATGATTTGGCAGCGCGCCACGAGCTGCGGCAGAATTTCGAGCACTGCTTCATTAATTGCCTGTGCCCCCTGTGAGCCGCCAATGATGCCGATGGTGGGCAGTTCTTCAGTCAGACCAAAGAATGATGAGCCGCCCTCTTTGCCGGGACTGCGCACTTCTTTTCGGATAGGTTGCCCGGTGTATGAAATGTTGTCTTTCGGAAAGTACTCGGCTGCCTCGGGGAATGAGAGCGCGATTCGCTTTGCAAACTTTCCTGACCAGCGACTCACTCGCCCGGGTACGGTGTCGGATTCATGGATGATGACGGGGATGCGGAAGAGGCGCGCGGCAAAGAGTACCGGAAAGCTTGCGTACCCGCCCTTGCTAATGACAATGTCGGGGTACAGATTAAACACCTTCCAGAGCGCGCCGAGAATGCCAAGCCCTGTTTTGAAGAGGTCGGTAATATTTTTAAATGAAGCGTATACGCGGATTTTTCCGGCAGTGATGGGAATATAGGTAATAAAGTTTTCTTCGAGCACATCTTTATCCATTGGTGCATCTGCCATGTAGTAAAGTTTAAGATTTAAAATCTTTTCTTCATCAGCAATAGCGTTTAATTCTTCAGCGATGGCGATCAGGGGGTATACATGGCCACCAGTGCCGCCCCCGGCAAGTAGTACTTTCATAGTGGTTTCTTAGTATACTCCTTTTTAAAGCGGGACACATTTAAGACCATACCCGCCGACATCAACGCAATAGCGAGCGCGGTTCCTCCGTGGCTAATAAACACCAGTGGTACGCCGGTGAGCGGCAAAATCCCCACGAGAGCACCAATATTTAAAAACGATTGCAAGGTAAGCAGCGACACGAGTCCGACTACCAAGTACTGTGCAAAAGCATCGGGTGCCCGCAGGGCAATTTTATATCCGCGAAGTGCCAAAAAAATATAGAGGACCAAGAGCGAGAGTGTTCCCGCTAACCCAAATTCTTCAGCATACACAGCAAAAATTGAATCGCCTTGGGGCTCGGGCAGGTAATTAAATTTTTGAACACTCTGCCCGAGCCCGCGCCCAAATATCCCGCCCGAACCAATCGCAATGAGCGACTGCTGCAGCTGGTACGATGCCCCTTGTGGGTCGCTCGCGGGGTTTAAAAAGGTTTGTACTCGACTCATTACATAGGGGCGGGTGTAGGCAAGTATTCCCACACCAACGAGCATCAAACCAAACACCAGCGCAATTTTTTTCCATGACACACCCGAGACAAAGAGCATTGCCGCCGAAGCGCCGATTATAAGAATAATGCTTTTGGTATCAGGCTGTTTTAACAGCGTTACCCCAACAATACCCACAAGTACCAAAAAGGGCGCTATTTTGTACTTCACCTCTGCTCCCCGCTTGCGCACCCAGGCAAGCCACGCTGCAAAGTAAATAACAAACCCGAGCTTCAAGAGTTCTGCCGGCTGGAATGATACTGGTCCAATATCAATCCAACGTCGCGCACCGCCGTGTGCAAACCCAACCCCGGGCACAAATACTAACAAGGTAAGTCCGAGCACGCCGAGAAAAATATAGAAGGCGTATTTTCTCCAAAACGTGTAATGAATACGCGATACGACGAACATCCCTACTACCCCGCAGACGAGTCCGAGAATAATTTGATTAAAGAGCACACTATAGAATTTTTCTTCACTCCGCACCAGAATACCGAGCGATGCGGAAACAAATGTGAAGATGCCAATAATGGTAATGATAAGCACCACGCTAAAAAAGTAGCGGTCAAATGGCTTTACTTCCCCCTTTGCCATAGCTAGCCAGCGAGCGCGATAACCACGCCCACAATTGAACAGATAACCGAAACGACCCAGTAGCGCATCACCACTTTGTACGCGGGCCAGCCGAGCGCTTTAAAGTGGTGGTGGAGCGGTGCAATTTTAAACACTCGGCGTTTGCCAAAGTATTTATATGAAATTATTTGAATGATTACCGAGGCAGTGGTTGCTGCCAGCGGGAGTGCAATGATAGGCAGCAAGAGTACGGTGTCGGTCAAAAACGCAATAACCGTGAGCACGACCATGAGCCCCAAGATACCCGTTTCGCCCATGTAAAATCGTGCTGGCGGGATGTTAAACCACAAGAATGCGAGGATAGAACCAGCAATAACACCGCAGAGCGCCGCGATATCAATCATGTCTTTTCCGTAGGCAATAATTGCGTACGAGGCAAAAATAACTGCCAGTACGCCCCCGGCAAGCCCATCGATACCGTCAATAACCGATGTTGAAAACACTGCCAGTAAAATGAGAATGAAAAATGGAATAAAAAACCATCCCAAGGCGAGCTGCGTGCCAATAAACGGAATAGCAACGCTCGTGATACCTAGCTTAAAATAGAACCACGAGCCAATGAGTGCACCAATAGCAACAATAGCAATAACCTTTATTTTCCGATAATTAATTGCATCATTCGCATAGAGCGTTGCCTTGCCTGAAACCTGTAATATATCATCAATAAGACCAATACCTGCACCAAGAAGCAGTGCAGCAATAGGAATGAGCGTTTGGCTACGGCTAAAAAAATCGAGCTTCAGCGAAAGATCCGAAGGAAACACCTTTCCAATCAGCCATATCGCTCCAACACAGAGTATGAGCGAAAGCCAAATAATAACGCCGCCCACCCGCGGAGTTGAAAGCTCTTCTTCTTTATTGTGCACTTGTTTAAAATCGCCATTCGTAATTCCCTCGTTTTCACTCCGGGCGACCTTCTTCCAGAGTTTATACTTGTACATGTAGTATGTGAGTCGCGGCGTAATTAAAATGCCGAATGAAAATGCCAGTGCGGTAGGGAGAAAGATTTTAACAACGTTTAGAATCATATCTTTTTATCGTGAGCGAGCAGTGTGCCCAACTGTTCTGAAAGTGCAGCAAATTCGGGCAGCTCGGCGGCGCTCGTAATACCAAAATGTTGGAGTGCCTCGCTGGTAGCGGTGTAGACTGCAACGCGCGCATCCCCCTCTTTGTGCTTTTGCTCAATTAAGCCGCGCATCTGCAGCAGCCGAATTGAGTATGAAGCATTGACTCCGCGAATAAACTCAATTTCAGGTTTCGAAATTCCTGGGTGGTACAAAATAACCGCCAATGTTTCAGCCGCTGCCTTGGTGAGCTCTTTTGAGAGCATCTCTTTGCGGAGCGATTCAATAATTTTAGCTGCGCTCGGATGCGAGCCGAGTGATACTGCTTCCCCTTGCTCGACTACTACTATGCCGTGCTCTTCTAAACTTTTTTTTAGTTCCTCGAGCGCTTCCCGAACTGCTTCTTTTGAAATCTGCAGGAGTTTTGCCAGTTCAACGATGCTAAATTCGCGCGCTTCAGCGTAGAGCAGTGCTTCAATTGTTTTAGCGTTATCACTCATGTGTTTCTTCAAGATCGGGTACCACTACCTCTGCCTCAAGCTTTTGAATGCTTATTTCCTCAAACAGTTCCGGCTGTTCAGCATCAATAAAACCCCGTCGTACGAGCTCAAGCATACCAAGAAACGACACAATCGTATACACTTTTTGGCTTTTTTCGTCTTTATCAGGGGATGCTACTGCAATATTACTAAATGTTGTTTGTGCAGCTGCCATGATGCGGTCGGTGAGTGACCCAAGTACTTCGCTGATTGAGATTGTTTTATACACCACCGCCTCTGGTTTTTTTGGTTCAACAACCTCTTTTGGCACGCGACCAAGAATACTTTTTATGAGCTCCGGCAACCGCTCGAGCCCGAGTGTTGGGTCGGGGGCAAACACTACCATTTCTACCTTTACTCGCGGTAAATAAATAGGTTTTTTCCCATACAGAACAATGAGTTTTGGTGCAACAGCGCTGATGAGCTGATAGAGCTTCAGCCGGTACTCGAGCTCTTCAATCGACTGTGCTTCTTCGGGCGAGAGCTCAAGATTTGGCAAGAGCGAGCGAGCTTTTATTAAAATGAGTGTTGCGGCAACTGCCACAAACCCGGCAACCTGTTCAGCGGGCACTTTTTTTTGCTGAATATAGCTCAGATAGTCGTCTGTAACAGAAGCGAGTGAAATATCGTTCACAAACAACTTTCGCTTTTCGACTAGTTCTAAAAGCACCTCGAGGGGACCTTCAAATTTTTCGTGTCGTACGAGAAAAGCCGTTTGTTGGTCGGTCATAGTAATTACCGGTATTGTACCGCGTTCTTACCCCATAAAAAAGTTCCGGCCTTCTCGTAGAGAAGGCCGCTGTGCTGAAGGGGTGGATTAAAATATATAGAAGGTACAAAAAGAAAAAAGAGCAAAAAGAATGGTAAATGATCACAGAGAGTGGAGGTTGGGCAAAATACATAAGTATTAAACCCAAAAAAAGATGTTCGATGGCGCTGACGAGTGTCAGATATACATTATGAACACGCCAGTTTGAGGGCATGTAGTGCCGTGAGTAAGCTAAAGCGTACTCCCTATGATTACTGTTCTCTTTTAAAAGTACTTTTATTATTCCCGAAGGAATAGTAGTAAAAGACGAAACTAATCCCCTACACCACCAACGTACCACGATTAAGTAAAAAATGCAAGCTTATTGCTTTGGTTTTTTGAGTACAATACTGAGCTCTTCAAGTTGTTTTTCAGTAACTGGTGAAGGAGATTCCATCATCAAATCTCTCCCCTCACCTGTTTTTGGGAAAGCAATCACTTCTCGGATATTTGGCTCGTTCTGCAGAAGCATCATCAGGCGATCAAACCCCCAGGCAATGCCCCCGTGCGGTGGCGTGCCAGTTTTAAACGCGTGGAGCATGTGACCAAAGTCCCGCTCGATTGATTCCCCTTCATGCCCTAAAATTTCAAACACTTTCATCAGTGCTTCGTAGGTGTGGTTTCGGATCGATCCGCCGCCAATTTCATAGCCATTAAGCACAATGTCGTACTGGGTGGTAAGAATAGCACCAATATCTCGCTTTTCCGTAAGATTGAGCATGTGTGCCTCAATTGGGCGTGAGAATGGGTTGTGCGTGTAGGTCCACTCACCTTTTCCATCAGGGTTATCTGATTTTGTGGTTGATTCAAAGAAGGGAAAATCAACTACCCAGCAGAATGCGAGCAAATTTTGATCATTTTTGTCTTCACGAATGTCAGGTCTATCATTCCCGTACTTTTCCATCGCTTCCTGGTATGAAATTCGTGGAAAGGGTACTTCCTGGATTCGCTTTTCTGGATAGAGTTTGGTCACCAGTGCAATCAAAAGTTCTTCATTTAACTGCATCACGTCATCGCGTTCTACAAAACTCAGTTCCATATCGAGTTGGGTAAATTCAGGCTGGCGGTCACCGCGGGTATCTTCATCGCGCATACATTTTGCGATTTGAAAATACCGTTCAATACCGCCAGCCATCAACAGCTGCTTGTACTGCTGCGGCGATTGTGGTAGGGCATAAAAGTTCCCTGGGTAGAGCCGCGACGGGACAATGTAGTCACGCGCACCTTCAGGGGTTGATTTGGTGAGAATCGGAGTTTCAACTTCAATAAATTTTTGATCATGAAGCCAATTGCGGATAAACTGAATGGCTGCATCGCGTGCACGGATATTTTTTTGGAGCCGTTCGCTCCGCAAATCAATGTACCGATATTTTAGACGCACCTCTTCGTTTACCTCGCGGGTATCGGTAGTAATTTCAAACGGGAGCGGCTCGGCCTTATTCAGTACTGCTATATTTGTAATTTCGAGCTCAATGTCGCCGTTCTGCTTCCCTGTCTGCACGTTCCGTTCCGGGCGCTTGTTTACTATACCCGTTACTGCTACCACCCATTCGGTTCGGGTTTCTTTAGCTACTTCTATTACCTCGGCACGATTCGGGAGTACCACCCCCTGGACTCGGCCGGTCATATCCCGAAAATCAAAAAAGACCATTTTTCCCTGGTCACGGCGCACTTCAATCCAGCCCATGATCCGCACCTCGGTGCCAACATGTGTCGGCAAGCCGCCAATAAAAATCCGTTCAGACATACGTGTTTGTCATAGTACCAAAAAATCCTTATTTTGACAAAACATTTATTTGTATAATAATTCAGGAAACTTCTTGGGTATGCCGAAGAGATACTTACTTCTATTTGCGTATCTGTTTATTATTGCGTTTCTTGCCCTGCTTGAAATTTTTACATAATAAATAGTAAACAAATTAAAATCCTGCAGTAATACTGCAGGATTTTTTATATGTTTGTAATAAAAAAGCCCGGGTGGTTACCCGAGGCTTAAAAGAAAATAAAAAGAACTAATTTAATTTTTAATAGTGATCCAATACTGACCTCCATAAATAGGGCGATTATCCCAAGTTCCTAATGGTAAATTTGTCGTAGACACTTCTACTCGAAGATAATACGTTCCATTTTTATTGGAAATTACAGTTTCGGGTACATCCAAACCTGTTGGGGTATCGATTATTTTCACAACACCGCCAGCGGGATTTAATACGGTAACTTTCAGTTTGGTATTACCACCACTTGTTACCTGTATTTTTGTTTTTCCAGCCGAAACAACTACTTTGTAGGTATCCTCGTCGGCAGTCACAATTACAGCTTGTATTGTCTCCCCTACACCCAATGTTTGTAGAGAGGGCTCATCGGGGCGTTCGCCAAATCGTCCACCGGACAACAGAGAATCATTTTGAATAACTGTATATCCAGCAGCAGATCGTCCATGCCACCAAGTGGTAATCCCTATACCGTAGCCATATCCCATAACAGGTCTGACATTGATTGGTCCTCCAATTAATCCAAAATTATACTGAGTTTGGAGTGTTCCATCGGCACGATATAGTGATTGATGCTGCTCGTTTCCGGCAGCATGCCCAAATTCGTGAGCTATTGCTTCAGCAATATTTTTTATATTTCTGAACAACCAATCAACGAAAACAAAGCATGGTGCCTCATCTCCCCAGTCCATTTGACCAGGAAATGCAATTCCACCACTAGGGGAAAATACAGCGCCCATGTTTTGGGTAACAATACAGCGCACCCGCTTGTTTTTTGGTGCTCGCAAAAATACTTCCTTATCAGTTGTTACAAGCACGCCCCATCGAGCAAAAATTTCCTTAATTCTATTAAGAATAAAATCTTTTTCCGATACTGAAAGATTGGGAGATGGACAATAAAACGGACCAGCCCAATTCCAGGAAGTGTTTTTAACAGTATCTCCAAAATCGTTAAAATCGACCAAAAGTACAACATTTACCAACGGTGTAGTTGTTTGTGCTGGTTTTTTAGAAAGGACCAAGTTGATTTTTCCTTTTTTAACTAAAAGGCGTGTTAACGGATATTTAGTACCGTAAACCACTCCTTCAGTACGCATTGCTTCCCGCTCAGTCTCTTCAGTCAATTCGCCTCCATAAAGGCAGTTTTTGGTTTGGAATTCACCAGTAACTACTGGCAGCAGCTCAGGTAACTTCTCACAGGAAGTTACCGCTCCTAGTACAAGGAGAATGGAAAATATTTTTTTCATTATTTAGTTGTTTTTAAAGAACTGTCTCAGTGTCTAGAATTAAGAGTCCAGAATAGGGGTTTATATCTAGAATAGACGCATTATAAAACAGTCAATACTTTTTGTCAAAAGAGCATAGAAAAAGCCCGGAATCTAGTCCGGGCTTTTAAATTACCAATGGGTTAAAAACCATTTTCTTCCTCTAACGCTTCATTCATACCAGGAGGAGTTGTTTTTTTCTTTTCTTCCAATGCTTTCAAGAATTTTCGTTGTTCTTCTGGTGAAAGTTTTTCAAACTTTTCCATAATAGACTTGCCATCTTCTAATAACTGTTCTGCTTTCATACTGATTGTTTTTTATTAGATTATATAGAAATTTGAGTAGACATGCGGTACTTGAATTTATCTATAGTAAATTGCTGAAGCTCGGCATTATTGCCTACTCTTTCTCTGATAGTTTGTAAGTATATTCCTAATTGCACAGGAAGATCTAGAGCACTTACGTTACCTTCAAGAAAACGGATAACATGTTCATGGATAGACTGTAAGATAAAAGTACTTTCTACAATAAAAGATTTATGTTTCTCATTATCATACGGACTTTTAAATGCTTTTTCATACGCACTTCGAGTTACCTGATTGAACTGAGCACGGAGATTTTGTACATGACGCTGTTTTTCGATGAATACGCACTCTAACAGATACTCTTTTCTATACCTATTTCGATACTCATTCAAATCTGAGAAATACTTTTTTTGGATATCTCTCCAGCACAGCTGATTGATTGCCATATGCAGCTTGAATCTTGGATCTTTGAATACCAAAAACTCTTGCTCGGCACCAGAGGGGTTTTGAGGAGGTTCTTGTAAAAAGATAAAGCTTTCTACAATAGCATTTACAATACCTCTATCAAATTCATGAATGACTAAATAGTTATTCATGAATTCATCTTCAGGCGACCCTAGATACCACCGATACCCTTCGTGAGTATTACATGTTCCATGCAGTTTTCTAAGCTTCATTGCAAGTGAATCACATAGGTATAGTGTATTTTTAAGTTCAATAAGCACCATTGCATGATCGGGGGTAATTCCTAAAAATACTTTAAATTTATATTTACAGTATCTTAGATTGCTCCCAAGCATAATGGCTCGACCGAGGCAATTATATCCCAAGCTTTTATCATCCTCTATCGTTGAGAGTTTTGGAGTAAAGCCACTTCCTGGACGCACGTAATGCGTTGCTGCCCACATAGCCCTGCGGATAGCACTTTTGAAGTTCGGTTTTTTAAACTGTTCGGTGTAATTATCTATCAAACCGAGCCAGTATGTTGAAAATACAAAATCTTTCTGAATTTCAATCGCTAGTTTTTGTATGGTCTGTATATCAGTTTCCGTACGAGGCGTAAGAAATACAAGTTTGTTGAGGGCTTTTAATAATTTTTCCATTCATAATTAAGTTTTTAATGTTATGAAATTTTTACTAAATTAACACAAAAATCTTAATTAGTCAACTTAGGCAACCAGTATCTGGTTCTTGATAAGATTTTTATATTCTTTGCAGCGTTTTTCAAGTATTTTATGGGTACCACTATCAACAATTTTGCCATCGGCAACTACAAAAATAATATCTGCATCCATAACGGTTGAGAGCCGATGTGCGATGATAATGGTCGTTCGCCCCTTTGCGCTCCGGTTAATCGCATCGTGAATGAGTTTTTCATTGATTGAATCAAGTGCACTTGTCGCTTCATCAAAAATAAGGATTTTTGGATCTTTAATAAGTGCCCGGGCAATACCAATGCGCTGACGCTCGCCACCTGAAACTTTAATTCCGCTTTCTCCAATCATGGTATCAAGACCGTGATCTTTAAGTTTTGCAATAAAATCATCAAGTGACGCATCAGAAATAACCTTCTGCAGCTTCTCATCTGAAATCTGGCTATCTCCTGGAAGTCCAAATAAAATATTATCCCGGATACTCCTATCAAAAAGGTCGATTTTTTGCTCTACGTTCCCTATCTGTGATCGCAGCCAT
>DATIBQ010000069.1:0-4122 GCA_035457445.1 Minisyncoccota bacterium | reverse complement strand
GAGTGTTCCTGCAAGTTATGTCCAATACCCGGAATATATGCCGTTACTTCTTGGCTATTTGTGAGGCGAACACGGGCGATTTTTCGGATTGCTGAGTTTGGTTTCTTTGGCGTGGTAGTGCTTACCTTTACGCACACCCCGCGCTTAAACGGTGCCGGGTAGAAGACGGGCTTGTTTTTAATAGCGTTAAAGCCGCGCGAAAGCGCCACCGCCTTTGATTTACGTTTTGGTTTTGACCGCTTATTGCGGATGAGCTGATTGAGGGTTGGCATCTTTAAATAAAAACGAGGCAGAAAGCCTTGTGAGCGTTATCGTAATACAGGTGTGAATAAATTGCAAGCACACTAGTCCTGGCTAAATCGCAAAGGTTTTTGAGATCATCCCCCGCACTACTGTAAAGACGCTTGAAGTGTAAGCCAGGGTGTAGGTACCGTCAGGGTTCCGAGTTTCAATAGTAACAAAATAGTTGCCATTTGGAATGAGTGAAAAGAACGTCCCGGTGTATGAGGTTACTTTTTTGGTTACTTCCCGCTTATCATTTGCTGCATATACATGCACCAGCGCGAATGGTACTGGCTCGCGGGTGGCAGAGTGAATCACCAGCGACGAACGCTTTTTTTCTCCGCTGGTGAGCACTTTAATAAAATAAAGCAGTACATACGCGCCAAACACCATGAGGTGCAGACGGTTTGGCGCCAAAACAAAAACAATCAGAGCAATCAAAAATCCAAGTGCAAAAAGTCCGGTAACGAGCCACTCAAAGCCGCCTCCGCGAAAGTAACCAAGGTTGCGCCGCTGCTTTTCTGTTTCGTTCCAATCAACAGCGAGCGGATCCATGGGAATGTTTTGTGAAATCACCTGTTCGGCTTCAGTAATTACTATGTTCTCGCCAAAGTAGAGATCGCGGTACACTTCGTCTTTGGTTTTTCCAGCAAGGCGCTTTGAGGGAAATTCGTAGTGCGTCTTCCCCACTACAATGCGGTACATCCCCGGCGCGAGCACGAACCCGTACCGACCATCAAGATCAGTGATTGAAGTTGCCACCTCGCGCCCGACCATATCGTAGACGGTTACATACACCGGATCGAGCGGCTGTTTGGTAACTGAATCGTAGACTGTGCCCCACTCAGCAGCCTTCTTTTTTCTCAAGCTAAACTTCATATTTCGATTTCAGCTGCGATCACCCCTTTCTTTACCGTAAACACGCTTGAGGTATGTGCAAGGGTGTAGGTACCATCAGGGTTGCGCCGCTCAACAGTGAGGAAGTACGTGCCATTCGCTATTAAGCAGTAGAATCCTCCCGTCAGAGAGGTAACTTTTTTCATCAGCTCCGACCGACTGTTTGCGCCATAGATACGAACGAGCGCGAATGGTACTGGTTTTCGAGTTGACTTTTCAAGCACAAACGAGCTCGTAACGGGCGGTATGAAGAATGTTTTTATCAGGTAAATGAGTACATAAACCCCAAACACCACCAGATGCCCGACACTTGGCGCCAATACAAGTGCTAAGAATGAAATCGCAAACCCAATACTAAACACAATGATCGAAATTTTACTGAAGGCATTACTGCGGGTGAAGTAGAAGAGGTTCCGGCGGCGCTTCTCTGCCTCGTTCCAGTCGAACGCTTGCGCATCCATCGGAATGTTTTTAATCACCACCTGCTCTTTGTTTGCAATCGTAATTGGCTCGCCAAAGTAGAGATCGTTGTAAATGCCGTCTGACGTTTTTCCGGCGAGCACTGTTGAAGGAAACGCGTAGTGGGTTTTGTTCGCTTTCACCGTGTATTCTCCAGGCGGAAGCAAGAAGCCGAACCGACCATCAAGATCGGTAATTTGTGTTACTACTTCTCTGCCAAATTTGTCGTAAACCACCACATACGCCGGATCGAGCGGCTGTTTGGTAACCGAATCATAGACCGTGCCCCAGTTGCGTCGCTTTCGGTAAAAACCAAAGAGGCTCAAGAAAAACCGCCACCCATTACTGAACAGGGTTTGTAAAAAGAATGCCAGCATTCCCGCACTTGCAGTAACTGCTACAGTTGCCTGCCCGACCGGAGTATCGAGTACTGTTGCAACAATAGCAAGCGTCTCAACAACTACTTTTGTTGCTCGCTCAAACTGTTTAGTAACAATACCTGGTATATCTTTTGGTAGTGTTGGCAAACGAAAGCCTTCTCGGTTTGGAGGACTTCCGCCACCACCGCCGCCTCCAGGTGCACCCGGACCACTATCCCCGCCAGGTATAGGCGGTTCAGGTTCAATCGGTGGAGCAGGCGGAACAGTATCAGGTGGCGGCAGTGGTGTTTCGGGGGGAATAACCGGAGGGCTTGGCGGCGGAGTAGGCGGTGGTGTCGGAGGAGGATTACCGTCTCCCCCACCTCCGCCGCCACTACCGCTTGAGTTGCCGCCGCCCTGGCGCCAGTCAGTTTCAACACAGGTGTTCGCGTTGCCGCAATCAAATATGATCCAGCCAAAATTTTCACTCCAGGCATACCCCGCAGTTCCTACAGAACCACCAAACAACCCGCTAGAGGTAATTTTTACCTGTGCAGCACCGCTCGTAAACGGACCAAAATTCACCCAGCCCGTGTTTTCTCCCCAAGCATATCCCGAGAGCAGCCCCGAACCATTGTTTGCAACTTTAAAGTTTCCGTTTGTGCCACTACAGCCGCTCGAGGTATCGGCACAGTTCATCACAATCCATCCGGTAAGCTCGCCCCAGGCAAAGCCGCGCAGCTCGCTGCTTGAGACCGTGATATTTGAAGCAGACTGCGTAGTAAACTTTCCGAAGTTAATTGTTGGACTTGCGTACCCCGGATCATTTAAAATTTCTGCCTTGTAATTACCTGAACCGTTTGGGTCAATGACTCCAAGGCTGCTCGATGCAGAAACACCGAGCGCGATAAAAAAAAGGAGGGAAAAGAAAAGAGCTGCACGGAGCGAGATTCGCATGCGTACATTATAGATGAATGCCGGTAAAGAAGGAATACAAAAATATAACTAACGGCGCAACAAACCGCCACCCAAAGAGAATAAATAAAATGAGCAAAAAGATACCATACCGTTCAGATAGTTGTTCATAACGACGTAAGCGGCGCGGGATAAGTGAAAAGATAAGCCGAAACCCATCGAGCGGCGGCAGCGGCAGTACGTTAAAGAGTGCGAGCACTAAATTCACAAGCACAATCGTGCTGGCAATATGAAAGAATCCCTGACTCAAAAAATCGCTCCCCATTCCTAAGCGAATAACGATTCCAAAAAAGAGCGCAATACACAGGTTAGTAACAATACCAGCGAGTGCCACCGCCGGCACGCCAAAGCGCTGGTTTCTCATGAGGTTGGGATTGTAGGGCACCGGCTTTGCCCAGCCAACTACCACACCCGTTCCGGAGAAAATAAGCAAGAGCGGAAGAATCACCGAACCGAACGGATCGATATGACGAATCGGATTTAAGGAGAGCCGCCCTGAGAGTCGAGCGGTCGGGTCGCCAAAATGGTCGGCTGCTAAGCCGTGCGCCACTTCATGCATAATCACCGAAATGATGAGGATTACTACATAGAAAACGCCGTCGATGCCTTGCATGGGAGTACTGTGTATGGTAGCATCTCCCCTGTCTATGGCAAAAGTATGCGCTATCACTAATAAATCTTCTCTGGTTACGGGCGGCTACTCGAACCGCACTCGTGCTACCAAGTACCAGCCAACTGGCAAAAGCCGCAAGTACGCAAACCTTCAAAAGAAGCGTATTTTTGTGCCGGAACTCAACAAGACTTTCGTATTAACCATTTCTACCTCAGGCATCCGCACCATCAACAAAAACGGCGCCTACGCAGCACTCAAAAAAGCAGGGGTAATTAAGTAACAAAAAGAAAAGCCGTCTCGGTATATACCGAGACGGCTTTTTTACTGTACAATTTCTTTTTTCTGGACAGAAGTTACCAGAGCAGAAGCTTCTGCCATAATCTTCCCTAGTATTTCTTGTACTGCAAGAAATTTTTTCATATCCTCGCCAACCACCCCTTCGACAAGCGCACTAACAATTCTTACCTCAGCAGTAGATCCTTCGATCTCAGAATATTGTCGAGTATCATGATAGTAATACCCTGAGTGTACCGCAAT
>DATIBQ010000068.1:0-9247 GCA_035457445.1 Minisyncoccota bacterium | reverse complement strand
AGAAGTAATCCTCTATTGTTCAAATTACTTTCATAGCCACCTAAACCAAGCGGCGAATCAGGAAAATGTACTACCACTACGGCATCTTCAAATTTTGATAAGATTTGAAGACTACCCTCCTTCTTTTCGTGATCCTTCATATCAGCCACAGAGTGAACTTCAAACATTGGATTGTTGGGAAAATTCTTAAAGGGTTCCTTTAATAGAGAAACGTACTTTTCAACCTGACGGAGATAATCCCGATTATAGGAATCTTTTTGTTGAGCAGAAGATGCCATAAACTATAATTTTTTTAATTCAGTAAATTAAGAGCAAATCATCTATTCTTTATCACATAAAATTATATTTGTCAATAGAAGCTTCTGAAATAAAAAATTCGAGAAAAGGGTTATCCCCTTCTCCCGGACTCGCAATTTATGTAGTTAGTGAGAACCACACAACCCAAGGAGATATACCATAAGACAGAATACTGTCCTGCCTGGAGTTTAAACTCTTCTTTGAAGTCTGAAGAATAGGTATATAGACCGCCTTCTTTGTATTGCTGAAATACTTCCCATTCTCCTGGGGTTTTATATTCGGGGAGAAGTTGGAGATGGAAAGCTTCTAATGTATATGAGGAGAGAAACTCTAAAAATAGATTCATTTTTCTTTTATTGTTATGGTTTTTTTCCTTTTTTCTTGCCTTTCTTTAAAAGATTTATATTTATCTGAAAGCACGTATACATAATCACAAATTGCAATAGTAAAATCTAAAAGATCTATTGCATCTTCTTTGGTAATTTTACCTTCTACGGCATGTGCTCCAATATTCCGACTTTTACGTAACTCTTCACCCCAATCAAATAATCTACCATCAATAATTCCTTGTTCTTTAAGTTCTTTTAAACCATTTTGTAACTTCCAATTTTTAATAGAATGTTCTTTGCAAACAGATTCAAGTGCGCGACCACACATAACAGCGCAGGCAGAATAGGCACGAGCACCTAAGCATGCTTTTGCCTCTTCAATAGAAGATCTTACTAGATATGGTAATTTCCATGACAATACATTTTTAGGATTTGGCCAAAGCCTTTCCGGTGTAATAAAGACCCAATCATTAGAATCTATCTGGGTTATTTCTGAGTAACCAAGTAAGACATGATTACATATTGAGCACTCTAAAAATAGTATCCTAACTGGTGAGCCATCCTCTTCAGAGTTCCCATCTTTTAAAGCTAATATTTTTGCGCTTACTCTAGACTCACAATATGGACATTCAATTATTTCCATTTTTTGATCCATAAAATATAAAACTTATTTAACTGTACCCCTAAAACAGGATTTTTTCAAAATTGAAGAGTTCAAAGTTTGTCCAGAGTGGTACTTTTCCACAGAAAGAGGCTTATTTTGAGAAAATGGACCTTATTTTAAAAGGCTATTTCTGTATAGAGAGGCTAAATTGTGTTCAAACCAAAGTAGTGGACCTAAGGAGATTCGAACTCCTGACCTTCGCTTTGCAAAAGCGCTGCTCTACCAACTGAGCTATAGGCCCATATATTGAAAACTAAGATAGTTTACGAGAAATAAGGAAAAAAGCAACTCCTTTAAAATCCTCTTTATGACCCAAGGCGTCTTTTTACAATATGCGCAATCAGCTCGCGGAGGCTTGAACCGACTGACTGGAGCGAGAGTGGGAGGAGTGAAGTGTCGGTAAGAGCTGGGTTGGTGTCTATCTCAAGAAAGTAGATTTTTCCGTAGGGGTTGATAATGAATTCAGACTGCGAAACATCCTCAGCCCCCAGCAGCTCGTGCATTGCTTTTGCATGGCGAGAGAGCACATCGCGTTCATCGGCGCGAAAGCTGCCCCCCACCCGAGCTTGTGGCTCGCTGCCGCCGTATTTCATCTCGTGTGTAAATATTCCCCTGCCCGGCTTCTGTACCTCGACCACCGGCGCTCCGTAATGCTCCTGCCCGCGAAAGCCATCAATGATAGAAACATTTGCTTCCCTGCCATAGATGTACTGCTCAACTAAAAAAAGCTCGCCGCGCAGCATTGCCTCATCAACAATTTGCGAGAGTTCAAGCGGGGTGTGTACCAAGTAAGTATTGATCGACGACCCGCCCGAGAGCGGTTTTACCACCCACGGTGGCGCCATAGTGCGATAAATGCGCTGGGTAATTGCCGCCACTGAATCGCTCTCTTCTGCAGGATTCACGAGAAGCGAGGGCGGTACCTGGAGCCCAAGACTGCGGGCTGTTTCTTTAGCAACAGCCTTGTTTGCTCCCATCGCAGAAGCAAGTGCACGCGAACCAGTATATGGAACACCAGTTGCTTCAAGCAGTTGCTGGAGCTTGCCGTCTTCACCAAAATGCCCATGGAGCGCATTCCAGGCTAAATCAACATGGTGTGGTAGTTGCTCAAGGGTAGCCGGAATACCTTTAATGTGGAGAATACCATCTTTATCGAGCAAGATATCAATCGCCTCGTAGCCTTCCTCGCGGAGCGCGTTTAATACTGCTGCACCTGTTTTGAGTGAGATAGGATATTCTGAGCTAGTGCCGCCGCGAATAACGCCGATACGATGAGACATGTGCTTTTATTATAGCATCTGCTTTTTTCTTTTCTCTTTATGAAAACTGAGCGCAAACCGGTGCGCTTCACTGTTAGCAAGCAAAATGCCAAGCTTGTGCATTTCTATCAGACTTTTTTCTCCACTAATTTCTTTTGGCTTATGCCGCTCATCTTTTACCACCGACACTACAGGGATTTGCAGGCGGCGGCGCAAAAGCACCGCCTGTGCTGCGTTTCGCTGAATTGTGTTTCCATCAACGACAATCAGGTTCGGCAGTTGCCACTCGTGGTGGTTAAGTCGGCGTTCCAACATTTCAGTCAGTGCTGCAGGGTCATTGGCACCGCTCACGCTCTTAATGGTAAATTTTCGGTATTCGCTTTTTACCATCCGGTCGTTATCTGCTACTACCATCACCCCAACCATGTTCTTACCCGATAAATGTGCCACATCGTACCCTTCAATTCTGAATGTCGTATCGGCTCCTGCAGCAAAGAGGTCGCGCTTGATGAGCGACACATCCCGGATATGGTCGAGCGCGAAGAGCTGCTCCTTGTATTGCTGCGCTTCTTCAAATCGCTCTGCTTTAGCAGCTGCTTGCATGTCTTTAGTAAGGCTTTCTCGGAGCACTTTCATTTTTCCGGAGAAAAAGAGTTTTAAGTGGTGTACTGTTTCTTTATATCGAGCCTGCGCCTCTCTATCGCGCGTATCAGGCGAGAGTCCTACTTGTCGATAAAATGCGACCTTGTCTTTTTGGAGCGATGCGGTGTCGAGGTATGGAAAAATTCGGCGGATAATTCTGAGTGCTTCTTTGATCGCCGATCCGTTTGGGTATGGACCATACAGTGTATCGTATTTTAGCCTTGTGCCTGATTTTGGAACATATACCTCCTTTGCTTTTGCATCACTATCTTTTTGCCGCACTAACAGCACCCGCGGAAACAATTCTTTGGTGACAACCACACAGTTATAACTCTTATCGTCTTTTTCTTTAGTGTTGTAGTACGGCTGCCACTTTTTGATGTAGTTGGCTTCTAACATGAGCGCTTCGAGCACACTACCCGCTTCTTCAAAATCTACCTTACTAGCCTTAAATACCATGTCTACAATATGCGCTCCGCGAGTCTTGATAACATCAGGTGAGAAGTAGCTTCGCACTCGGTCGCGGAGCACGGTTGCTTTACCGATATAGAGAATCTTCCCCGCAGCATCCTTAAAAAAGTACACACCAGGCGTAATGGGCAAGTTACTCTTGTCTAAATCTTGACGAATCATACTAGCGTTGCAGTATATCAGAAAAAATGTAACCGCTAAACAAAAATACCCCAGTCGGGGTATTTTTGAGTTCTAACTTAAGCTTATGGGCGCTTTTGAGCGAGGAGCCACTCGTAGACATTCGGATTCTGAATGTTGTGAGTAGTGTCATAAGTATTTCCCCATGCCCAGTGCCCAACGCCTGGGTAGACAGTCACCAGTGGAGCAGGGTTCGGTGCCGGATTGCATGCGTTGAGCCGGTTAATAAAGTTTGCTGCAGTCCATCCCCAGCTCGTATCGTCTGCACCATAGAACTGCCACACTTTCACCCCGGCAGCAACTAAGTTACAGGTGTTGTAGGTGATGCTTCCCAAATCAGGTGTCCAGATGCTCGTACCATAGTTTGCGCCGTCAGTTGGAGCAACCGCTGCAATTTGGTTGGCAAATGCGGTTGAGAATTCAGGGTATGCAGTGGTTCCAAACCCACCAAGCGAGAGCCCCGTGATGTAAATACGCTTCGGATCAACTCGGTAGTTTGCTACTGCGTAATCGATCATTCCACGGACGTGATATGGGTGCCAATCTGAAGCAGATGTACTCAATTGTGGCATCATCACTACAAATGAATCGTTAATACCGTTTACGTTATATTCAAGCTGTTCACCAGCAGCAATTTTTGACCCAACAGCATTTCCTGATAAGAGTTTAGGAAGTTCAGTAGTACCATTTCCCCGCTCGCCAATACCATGCAAGAAGATCATGAGCGGCCACTTGCGATTTGTATCATTGTTGTAACCTCGCGGCAGTGACTCATAAAAGCCAACAGGGGTGTTGTAGAGATACGGCAAGCTTGTCATGCGAGTAGTTAAGGTTCGCGCTGCAGGATTGAGCCCTGTTACCGCTGCGTTCACGGTTACGTTTACATCATCACTCGCAGTCAAGCCGCCATTATCGGTCACCGTTAGGCGGAAGGTGTATGAGCCCTGAACGAGACCAGTAATAGCAGTGGAAGCTGCTGCTGGTGTACTGATCGTTGCACTGCCGCCAGAGACTTTTGTCCAGCTATACGCACTTATGGAACCTCCCGTATCGGTACCCGAACCTGAGAGTGTCAGCGAGTTTGTGGGAAGGGTGATAATAGCGTCAGAGCCAGCGTTTGCGGTAGGTGGTGTATTAGTGGTTATCGTCTTACTCTGCGTGAGGAGCCACTGGTAAAGATTCGAGCCGCTTGGAGCGTTTGGATCGGTTACCCAGCCAATAATCCAGTGATTACCCGAGGTATACCGCGTGTATTTTGGCGTTGGTGAAGGGGCAGGGTTACAGAGGTTGAGGTTATTGATTGCCATATCAGTTGTTGATACTGAAACAGTACTGTCGTCAACTGCGTGGAATGCCCACACCCCAATTTTATTAGTTGCAATCTTACAGAGAGAAGGACCAGAAGAGCCGCCAGCAACAGGAGCAATAGCTGCAATTTGTGCGGCATTAGTGTCAGACCCCTGCGGGAAATTCCATGTCTGAAAACCGCCGAGCGACCAGCCAACCAGGTAGATACGGTTCGTATCAACACGCAAACCTGATTTTGCTGCATCGATCATTGCCTGCGTGAAGAAGTTCTGCCAGCTGCTATATGTTTCGTGGAGCTGCGGCACCATGACAATGAACGAATCATTTACTCCATTTACAGTGTACTCAAGATTCGATGTTCCAATTGGGAACTGGTTTAGAATTGCAGGGAGACTCTGCAAGGTACTGCCACGCTCGCCAATACCATGGTGGTAGATAATCAGCGGCCATTTGCGGGTAGTGTCGGTATTGTAGCCTTTTGGCAGTGATTCGTAGTAGTAAATAGTTTTACTGTTTGAAACAACTGACTTCTGCGCCACAGTGCGCATGAATGGAGACCCGGCTCCAGTGCTTGCACTCACAGTAACCGTTACATCATCAGTCGCACTTGCCCCGTCAGCATCCGTTCCGGTAAGGCGGAATACATAGGTGCCTTTTACCAAGTTATATGCTGCTGCTACACCCCATTGCTGCCAGTATAATCCTGCCGTGCTTGGACCTGAAACCTGTGCCCAACTTGAAGTAACTGTTTTTCCTTCTGGATCACTTACGCTTTGGGTAAGGTTTACACTATTTGTTTGTTCGGGAACGTTAAGATCGGTGCCTGCATTCACCACTGGGGGCAACCCGACAGCTGGTGCAGCATTTACTGTTACTACTACATCATCAGCTGTAGTAGCACCTTTTGAATCAGTTGCCGTCAAACGGAACGTATAACCTCCCTGTACCAGCCCTGTTACCGTAGTCGCGAGTGCGTTTGAGGTAGTTATGGTTGCCGTGCCGCCATAAACATTTGTCCACGAGTACACCATTGCATCACCGTTTGGATCGCTTGCCGTTGCACTGAGTGTTACAGATGAGGTAGGGAGGGTAATAACTTGGTCTGTTCCTGCGTTTACTATTGGAGCACTATTAACAGTGCCGTTTACAGTTACGTTCACCTCATCAAAAGCACTCGCACCTTTTGAATCAGTTGCGGTGAAGCGAAATACATAGCTTCCCTGTGCTAAACCGGTAACAGTGGTAGCAAGAGCGCTCGGGCTCGTTATTGTTGCACTGCCGCCAGAGACTTTTGTCCAGGTGTAGGTCATTGCATCACCATTTGGATCACTCGCAGTTGCACCAAGCGAAACTGAAGCGGTAGGGAGGGTAATTATTTGATCGCTCCCTGCGTTTACTGTCGGTGGCTGATTTTCAGCAGGTGGTGGAGGTGTTGTGGTAGAAGAATACGCGCTCGCCGGAACCTCTTGTTTGGCAATTCCTGGACCTTGCCACGAAAGCATGAGCGCCTGAGCGCCGTACCCTTCATAGTACTCAACCTTTACCGAGTGAGTACCGGCAGCGAGCGTTACTGGAGTTGCTGCCCGTTCCCATGCCCAGTGAGCTCCATCGTGATCAAGTACGAGTGTGCCATCAATCCAGAGTTTTGATCCATCATCAGAGTAAAGATAGAACGTGTACTGACCAGTAGTTGGCACGCTCAACGCCCCCTCGTAACGAAAGGCAAAGGTATCTTCTGCTAATCGTGGAGTAATATCTACTTTGGTAACAGTCCCTGTTGTAACAGGAGTAAGCGTATCAAGATTTGGCAGCTGCGGTGGAGTCACCCAAGCGGTAGCCGGCACATATGAGTAGTATTTATACGCAAGCCCAGTACCAGTTGGTGGTGGAGTCGGTGCTGCATTCACTGTAACATTCACATCATCACTTGCAGTCAAGCCGCCATTATCGGTCACCGTTAGGCGGAAGGTGTAGGCGCCTTCAGCAAGACTGGTAATTGAAGTAACAGCCGCAGTTGGAGTACCGATAGTTGCTGCACCGCCAGAAACTTTAGTCCATGCATAGCTACTGATAGAACCGTCGGAATCAGCACCTGAACCAGTAAGTGTTACTGATGAAGTAGGGAGGGTAATTATTTGATCGATCCCTGCATTAGCAGTGGGAGCTACGTTACTTGGAGGAGGAGTTCCATTACCATTTACAGTTACTGAAACATCAGCGCTTCCCAGCACGACACCTGCGTAATCTCGTACTGTCATGCGAAAGACATATGAGCCTTGTATCAATCCTGTTACTGTTGTCCATGCGGTGGTAGGAGTAGAGATAACTGCAGTGTTTGGTCCCGATACTTGACTCCATGTTCCAACACCGGGAGCGTTTGAAGTACTCTGCAAAAGAACACTGTTTGTGGGGAGAGTAATAACTGGAGTTCCGGTAGAAGCAGTTATTGTGTAGGTAGAAGGAGGAGGGGTTGTTGTAGTAGCAGTTTCAATAAGTTCGATAACACCAAGGTATCCGTAGATTGATCCAGTCTTGAGTGTCACCGCCAAATCGAGCGTTCCACTTGATGCGGTAAGACCGGTAAACTCAGCAACATTAGAAGTGTTATTTTTTGTCTGTAATTCTTTTGACTGACCATTTACGATGAACACTGTTTTTCGATCAGAGGTTTGATCATCAGTCATACGAGAACCAAACAAGCGAAGGGTGTAGGTAGCACTCTGATTCAACCCAGAGAAACGAAGTTTTGCGGTATCGTCGAGTGTACCAAGGTGATTACCAACAAAGAGCGAGTCGCTTGTTGCCGAGCTTGGGTAGAGCGAACTCTGCGTGGTACCGTTTCCATTATAAGCACCTACCCATCCCTGCCAGAATGAATCGGTAACGGTTAACCCGATACCTGAACTTACCCCTGTTGAATCAACAAGGTTTGCAATTTTTGCCCCAACTGATCCGTTAGTAAGATTATTCCAACTTGGGGTCATTACTGACTCAGCGCCAAGATCGATTAAAAATTTCTTTTGCACTGTTTGTGCAGTGGCTGTATTTGAAAACGAAAAAACACCAACAGCCACAACAGCGATGGTTACCAACAGCTTCTTTAAAATACTCATATATGCTCTACAATTATCTCTACCTTACTAATATCCACCTATTTTATTACCAAATCGTCAAATTAGCTATCCTTGGTTATCCACTGGTGCATTTTAGAGAACTTTTTTCAGATATTTTCCAGTAAAACTCTTTGTATTGTTTGCCACATCTTCAGGTGTCCCCTTAGCAATTATCTTACCGCCGCGCTCTCCACCCTCGGGGCCAAAATCAACAATCCAATCAGCGCATTTTATTAAATCGAGATTATGCTCAATCACCAACACCGTGTTCCCTTTTGAAACTAATCGGTTTAATACGGCAATTAAATTTTTTACGTCATCATAGTGGAGCCCCACCGTCGGCTCATCAAGCAGGTAGATTGTTTTTTCCATCCATGGCCGATACAGCTCTGAAGCAATTTTTACCCGCTGCGCTTCTCCGCCTGAAAGGGTGGTTGCACTCTGCCCAAGTTTTACATAGCCCAAGCCAACATCAAGGAGTGTTTTAAGACGATCATAAATCGCTGGAACATCTTCAAAAAAAGTAAACGCTTCTTCAACGGTCATCTGCAGTACATCGTAAATATTTTTCTTTTTAAATTTTACCTGGAGTGTTTCTTTATCAAATCGCTTGCCGCCGCAGACATCACAGGTAACATAAACCGTTGGCAGAAAGTGCATCTCAACCGCGATCTCGCCATTCCCCTCGCACGCTTCACAACGACCGCCTTTTACGTTAAATGAAAAACGGTTCAACTTCCAGCCGCGCAAGCGTGCTTCTTCAGTTGCGGCAAATAAATCGCGAACATGCATAAATGCACCGGTATACGTTGCAATGTTTGAGCGCGGTGTTCGCCCGATCGGTGATTGATCAATCAGTACCGCCCGCTGCAGATATTCTAAACCAGTAATTGAAGCGCAATTAAAAATTTTTGCCGTGCGATGCTTGCGTTCAAATCGCCCTTGCAAGTTTTTATAGAGCACGTCATAGAGAAAGCTGCTTTT
>DATIBQ010000067.1:0-8265 GCA_035457445.1 Minisyncoccota bacterium | reverse complement strand
CCTTCTTGCGAGACAACATTTCTTCAATGGCAGTGTTTGCTGACGGCAAGCAGCTGGCAACACTCACCGACGAGCAAGGCGAGAGTGTAGTCAGAATCTCAAACCCTGACGGCAGCAAAGAGCAGGCGTTCTTCAAATACCCTTTTAAAGACTGGCTCCTGCTCGCATCCCGGCTCGAGCTGTACCTGCAAACAAAAGCAGATTCAAGCTTTGCCGGCTCACTGTTTCAGCTTTCAAAAAATGATTACAAAAAAATTATGATCAGTATCCCTGGACTTACCGCTGCAGTAAACCCTGCTGGGCAGTACATCGTAAGCGCTACTGCTACTGGATCCAGTTTTACCAGCTCACTCTTCAATACAAAAACAGGAGAAACGAAGCCACTCACCGTACCCGTTCTCCCTGAAAAATGTGTCTGGACTGCTGATCAAACCTTTATCTGCGCCACCCCAAAAAATATTCCTACTGCAGGATACCCTGAAAGCTGGTACCGAGGCAGAGTCCATTTTTCAGACAACCTCGTCGTTATTAACCCTAGTTCGGGGCAAACACAGCTAAAAGCAGTTTCTGGAGTCTTTGATATCACCGCACCCCAGTACAGCAGCGTAACAAAAACTCTTTACTTTATAGACAAACAATCAGGAATCCTTTTTAAGACTGCTTTATAAGTGCTTTATGTTTGAAGAGCCGGCGGAAGTAAATCTCTTGCCCAATCGAGAAGAGGTTTGACACGACCCAGTAGAGCGACACCGCAGCAGCAAGATTGCGCGCGATAAAGAATATAATAATCGGGAGTACATAGCGGGTTTGGATGCTCATGCTCGATGCAAGTTGTGATTGAAAGTTTATCTTATCGCTCTCAGCTGGTTTTGGAGGTTTTGGAGTAAGAAATGCCTGCACTGCCTGGGTAAGTGCTGCAAAAATTGCCAGCACAATCGATGGAGCAGTGATGCTTAAACCAAAAAGAGTAGGCTGTATTCCTTCAGGACTAATGAACGAGTACAACAGTTCGGGGCGGTTTATGCCGTTAATAAACACGTAATAGAGCGCAATAAGGATAGGGAGTTGAATAAGGAGCAGTAGGCAGCCCGAGAACGGGTTTACCTTTTCTTCTTTGTATAACTGAAAGAGCGCCCTTGATTCCTCTTGTTTATCAAGCTTTTTTGCCTTAATCGCCTGAACTTTTGGCTCGAGCGCTCGGAGCGCATACTGGCTTCGAATAGCACGCTTACTAATAGGGAAGAGGAGAAGCCGAATGAGGATGGTGAGCACAATAACCGCTAAACCAAGGCTTTTTCCGGGCATGACTGCCGCCAAGGCAACGAGTATGTTCAACAGCGGATGGTAGATGAGGGTATTCCAGAGTGACTTCACAGTCCTCTATTGTACGGGAAAACTACGGATAATCAATTTTTGGCTCATTCCCGGGGTGGCAGCGCATAATCCGCTTTGTCGAGATGAAAAATGCCTTCAAAAAACCATATTTTCTAAAGGCTAACACTGCATATTCAGAGCAGGTTGGGTAAAAAATACAGCTGGGTTTAGGGTAAAAAGGAATAAACCGCAATATTCCGGTCGCAGGAGAAAAAATAGCTTGATATATATGGATTAAAAATATAGCAGCACTATTTACTATTCGCATAGGCGCGGCGGAGTAATTCTTGAACCAATATTTTTAATTCAGAAAATGGCATCATGTAGGCGTGTTTTGAAAGATAGAGTATTCCAGAGAGGGGAGTAGTGTATTCCTTCTTAAAAACTTGTATAAGACTATATACGCGGCGCTTCACCTTATTTCGAGCAACAGCTCGTTTACAATGCTTTGCTGATACCACAACCGAAAATGAGCCGCTGTGCGGTATATATTTGAGCGTTCCAACTCGATTAAACACAGAAATTGGATTCTGAGCGAGAAGTTCACTGAATGCTGCCCGTGGCAGCTTATTCTTTTTCGGGAGCATAGTGCTTAGACTGCTATCGTTGCCCGACCTTTTCTGCGGCGCGCCTTGAGTACCTTCTTACCTCCTTTTGACTTGCTGCGCGAGAGAAACCCGTGCGCCTTTGCCCGCTTTTTCTTTTTTGGCTTGTAGGTAAATGACATAAGTGAAATCACTATACCAAAAAGTACTATAATTGCAACTTTTACCGCTTCTTTCACAAGATACAGAACTTGGTATACAATTCACACTATTCACAGGTTCTCAACAGATGAATCATTTCTAAAAAAACCTGTATGATTACGAATACACATGGATACTGAACTCTACCAGCTCTGGCAAACATGTCTCCGCGAGATTGAATCGCAGGTGACTCGCGCTAACTTCAGTACCTGGTTTAAAAATACCACTATTTTACGAGAAGAAGAGGGGGTACTGGTGATTGGGGTACCAAATGAGTTCGTCAAAGAGTGGCTCTTCAACAAATATCACAAACTTATTTTAAAAACGATTGTCGATCAGGCACAGCATGTACGTGCGATTGAGTTTACCATCAGTAAACTTGAGTCTCGGAGCGAACAGAAGCCAGTTATTGAGGGGAAGGGGGCACTCCCATTCCAAGATTTATATATAAATAAAGAAGATAATCTTAACCCGAAGTACACGTTTGACCGCTTTATTGTTGGCTCATTTAACGAACTTGCCTATGCAGCAGCCCAGGCGGTCATTAGCCGCCCAAGCCAGGCATATAACCCGCTCTTTATTTATGGGAGCTCAGGACTCGGTAAAACACACCTCATTCAGGCGATTGGTAATGAGATAAAAGCAAAATTCCCTGAAAAAAAGGTTCTCTATACTACCTTAGAGAAATTTGCGAACGACTACATTAGTGCGGTACAGAACAATCGGGCGACGAGCTTTCGTGAAAAGTATCGAAAATACGATTTCTTAATCATGGATGATATCCAATTCCTCTCAACAAAAGAAAAAACTCAAGAAGAACTCTTCCACCTCTTCAATACCCTCTACGATCAGAATAAAAACATTGTTTTTTCTTCAGATAAGCACCCAAACCACATTTTAGGGATTGAAGATCGCTTAAAAACACGATTTAACGCCGGAATGACTATTGATGTGCAGGAGCCAGATTTCGAATCCCGTCTTGCAATACTGCGAGAAAAAACATCAGGAATGAATATCCAACTAAATGAAGACATTCTTGCCTACCTTGCAACTTCAATCACGAGTAGTATTCGTGAGCTAGAAGGGGTGTTAAATGTAATTTCTTGTCATGTACAGCTCAAAAATCGAGAAATCAGCCTTGATGAGGTTAAGCAGCTAATTAAATATTCAGTAAAACCTAAGAAAAATGTACTCGTGCAGGATATTGTCCGTATTATATCGAACTACTACAACGTTGATGAAAAAATCATCTACGAAAAAACCCGCCGGAAAGAGATTGTTCGCGCCCGACAAATGATTATGTTTATCCTGCGCGAAGATTTTAATGCCTCATATCCAACTATCGGCGCAAAACTGGGAGGGAAGGACCACACCACTGTTATTCACTCGTACGAAAAAATAAAACGAGATCTCCTCACTAATCCACTCCTCATGCGCGAACTTGAAGACATCCGCGTGTTATTTAAGTAGGGAAAACAGGTGGATTGGAGTGGGGAAAAGAGTGGTATAAAAAACAGCGTTCTTTATACCTAAGAAAAAAAGTGGATGAAGTGGATTCTAAACGTAAGTTATAGAGAGAAAAAATATAAAAAAATTATTTCTCTATAAGGTAAAATAGAGCTATCCACAAATCCACAGCCTATAGTAGTATTAATAAGTCTTATAGAGATAAACCATATGAAAGTAGTATGCACCGGAGAAAAACTGAAAAACGCAATTATCCTCTGTGAGCGAATCACCGGAAAAAACCTCACCCTCCCAGTACTCGGAGCACTTCTTTTAATTGCATCCGGAAAAACACTTAAAATTCGAGCGACAAATTTGAGTTTAGGAATTGAGTTTGAAATTCCGGCGAAAATTGAAACAGAGGGGGTAGTGCTCGTAAAAGGGGAAGTAATTGCTGGCATTATGGGAACCTTGGCTGATAGTGATGAAATTACTCTTACTCTTGAAAACGAAAACTTAGTATTAAAAACAAAGAAGTCAAAACTATTAGTGAAATGCCTGCCAACTGAAGACTTCCCCACCCTTCCGGCAGTGCAAGAGGGAATAGTATTTTCTATTGATCCAAAAGTGCTCGTGCAGGGAATTAAAGCAGTTTCATTTGCAGCAGCAGTCTCGGACATTAAGCCTGAAATTTCAGCCATTTTTATATACACCGATGCTGAGCATATTGTATTTGTGGCAACCGACTCATTCCGACTAGCAGAAAAAAAGCTGAAACTAAAACAGGTGCCTGAAATAACCCAACTACTGATTCCTTTTAAAAACATCGCAGAAATTACTCGGGTGCTTGAAGGGGTGAACGGCGAGGTGCGGATTGAATTTACTAAAAATCTTATTTCATTTTCAGGGGGTGGTATCTTCCTCACTTCACGGCTCGTTGACGGAATATTCCCTGACTACCGCCAGATTATTCCAAAAGAGTGGAAAACGCAGTGTGTCCTCTTAAAACAAGATTTAAGTAATACACTGCGGCTCTCAACTATTTTTGCCGATAAATTTCAGCAGACAATGTTTTCTTTAAATCCGGCAGAAAAAACTGTTTCAGTTACCTCGCAGAATGCTGATGTGGGAGAAAATACGAGTAGTGTTGATGCGGTACTCAAGGGTGAACCGATTGAGGTGACCATTAACCTCCGGTACTTTTTAGACGCGTTTCAAGCACTCTCGGGCGATAGTATCGCTATTGAGCTTACTCAGCCAAATCGGGCACTAGTAGTAAAGAGTGTGTCTGATCACAACTTCCTCTATCTGCTTATGCCGCTCAATCGGTAGCGCTAGTATGAACGCGTTTCAGAATATTCTTAAAACAATTCAGGAGCGGCTGAAAGTTTCTGAGCACGATTCTGAAAAAATAGTTTCACTACTTATTGAAAAACTCGGTGTGCCACTCCAAAAAAATCAGATAATGGTAAAAGGAAATATTCTCTTCCTTGAGGTATCACCACTCTTGCGTACTGAGGTACAGTTAAAGAAAAAACTCCTTCTTTCATTTTTGAAGGAGCATTTTCTTACCTTTTCTGATATTCAGATAAAAACAAAATAGTTTTTTACTGCACGCCATGTGCTGTCCACCATGCCTGTACGGGCGGATTCCAGAGTCTAAATTCAGGGTCGCTGTACGGGTTTTGCGGTTTTGGTCCGAGCGGGTCTTTTCTATCTACCCAGTAGAGGATTGATTGCACTACTGGAGCTGTTTGAGTTTCTTTAAATTCTTCAGGAGTGTCTTCAGTTGCAACTGTACCCGTGCGCGAGTCGATGATTGCTGTGTCGAGCGCACGCCACTCGCCGCGGAGCACTGGTTTTAGTGAATCATAATTCGGATTTCGCTCTGGTTTTTCAAAATCGGTGTTTGGGAAGAGGGGGAGCGCCTCTTGCATAAACTGGTTCCAGATAGGTCCTGAGAGGGCTACACCACCCTTGCGCATAGGTTTGTTGTCGTTATTACCCGACCATACCCCCACCGTAAGATTCGATGAGTAGCCGAGTACCCAGGCGTCGCGGTTATCGTTGGTGGTTCCAGTTTTTGCTGCAACCTGCACGCCATCAATATGGAGTGCTGAGTTTGAGCCAAAGGTTGGTGCTCGGGCGACGTTGTCGCTCAGTACGTCGGTAATAGTGAGCGCAGTATTTTTTGAAAGCACCTGTTCGCCGTCGCCCGGAGTATATGACTCAATAACAGTTCCTGATTTATCTTTAATTTGCAAAATGCCAACCGGGTCATGGCGAACACCGCCTGCAGCAAACGTGCTGTATGCAGTTGTCATATCTAAGAGTGATACTTCCCCCCCACCGAGCACCAGTGAGAGTCCATAGTATTTTGCGTCGCGGAGTGAATTGATTCCCATCCGCCGAGCAGTATCGAGTGCGCTGTCGAGCCCAACTAAGTAAAGCGTTTTTACTGAAGGAACGTTAATTGATTGCGCGAGTGCGTTGCGCAGGTTGATTGGTCCGCGGAATTTATCATCAAAATTTCCCGGATGGTAGCAGCCTTCTTTTGTGTCAGCAGCTGAGGCATCACAAGTAGTTGAAAATTCAGTCGGCACATCAAAAAGTACCGTTTCAGGGGTGTAGCCTTTATCAAAAGCGGCGGCGTAGACGAATGGTTTAAATGACGATCCTGGCTGGCGCTTTGCGGTGGCAACGTTGTACGCGCCGTCAATCCCTTTATCAAAGTAGTCTCGTGAGCCGACCATCGCTAAAATCTCACCCGTCTGCGGGTTGGTTGCAACGAGCGCCGCATTTGAGGCATTCCAACTCTTCTCGTTTTGGAGCGCATTCTTTTTTACAATTTCTTCTGCTTTTTTCTGGAGCTCGTAGTCAAGCGTAGTAATAATAGTGTACCCGCCCGAAGCCATCGCATCTTCCCCGTACTGCTCTTCAAGCATCTCTTGGATATAGAAAACAAAGTGTGGTGCCTTAATACCATTTGATGCGTTGTTATCGAATGATACTTTTTCTGCTTTAGCAGTTTTATACTGTTCTTCAGTAATGAAGTTCTGGCTTTTCATTCGACTCAAAATAAAATTTTTCCGCTCTTCAAGCTTGTCTTGGTGTTTGCCGAACGGTGAGTAGTAGCTCGGTGCTCGGGGAATAGCAGCAAGGTAGGCTGCCTCAGCAAAAGAGAGATCTTTTGAGGCTTTATTGAAGTATGCACGGCTCGCTTCTTCAACTCCATAAATTGTGCCGCCGTAGGGATTGTCGTTGAGGTAAATTTCCAGAATCCTATCTTTCGGCAGGAGCCGCTCGAGTTTTATTGCCAGCACCCACTCTTTAATTTTTCGGGTTACTGTTTTTTCGGGGGTAAGGAGGGTATTTTTGATAATTTGCTGGGTAATGGTTGAGCCGCCCTGCGAATACGCGCCGCCTCTAAACAGGTTGGCAAGTACTGCACGGATAATTGATTGAATGCGGATACCGTTGTGGCTGTAGAAATTTGCGTCTTCAATAGCAATGGTTGCGTGCTGGATATTCTCGCCCATCCCGGTGAGCGGAATTTCAGTCCGGCGGACTGACTGGTGGATGTCGTAGAGCACTACGGTGCCGGTGCGGTCAACGATTTTAGACGAGTTTGAGATTTTGCGCGCTTGAAATGTTGAAAGGTCGGGCAGCTCGATAGTAGTTGCCCACAAGAGTGTGCCGCCGAGCGCTAAAAACGCGCACGAAACAAGAATAAAAAAAACTTTCCAGATATGTAGTTTTCGCATAAAGGCATCATAGCAAAAAGCTGTAAAAGGGGAAGAAAGATGATAGAATCGGCGGTATGAATGAAGTAGTGGTGCTCGATAGCGGCTATGGCAAAAAAGTTGATGCTTTTTTAGAGAAGGGAGTGTCTGAGATATTTCCAAATCGTGATTCTGTTAAAAATCTTTTACTTAAAACTGAAAAACCGCTCACGCTCTACGCAGGGTTTGATCCAACCGCACCAACACTGCACCTGGGGCACACAATACAGCTGCGCAAGCTTAAACAGTGGCAGGATATGGGGCATAAGGTCGTATTTTTGGTTGGGGATTTTACCGCGCTCATCGGCGACCCAACCGATAAACTTGCAGCGCGCACCCAGCTTACCGAGCGCGAAGTAAAACAAAACTTACGGACATACAAGGCACAAGCAGGAAAAATTATCCGTTTTTCAGGAAAGAATAAAGCAGTTATTCGGTTTAATGCACAGTGGCTGAAGAAAATGAAGCTCAAAGATATCATCTCGCTCTCTTCTTTGGTTACTGTTGACCAAATGCAAAAGCGCGATATGTTTGATCGCCGCACCCAAGAAGGAAAGCCAATTTATATGCACGAATTTCTGTACCCGCTGATGCAGGGGTACGACAGTGTCGCGCTCAAGGTTGACGGAGAAGTAGGCGGAACCGACCAAACCTTCAACATGCTCATGGGGCGCACGCTCGAGCAAAAACTGCTCCAGAAAGAGAAGTTTGTTATAACGATGAAGCTCTTAGAAGACGGCTCAGGCAAAAAGATGGGCAAGAGCGAGGGGAACATGGTTGCGCTCGATGAAGACCCAAGCCAGATGTATGGAAAAGTGATGAGCTGGCCTGATAGTGTAGTGCCGAGCGCGTTCGAACTGCTTACTGATCTTGATACTGAGGCAGTGACAACACTCTTTACTGCTACTCCGCACCCA
>DATIBQ010000066.1:0-4807 GCA_035457445.1 Minisyncoccota bacterium | reverse complement strand
AAGCTCAGCAAAATTAAGTAATTAATCTAACAGTAGGTCTCAATAACCTACTGTTTTTTTGATGATGTTACTGGTACTGAAGACGTGTACTGGAAAATAAAAGAACAATATCGAAGAGAGGGGAAGAATTAATCATAGTATGTGAGGATGTAGGGTAAGAACATTTAATTTTTAACAGATTGGGTATGTACGGAAGGATAGAAGGTTTCATTAATTTAGTTTTTACTTCCTCCGGTATAACACATAATCAAAAAGCCGCGTATGTATACGCGGCTTTTGTTTACTTTTCATTCAATATATATGCCGTTTTTCACGGCATAGACGGCGATACCGACTTTTCCTTGCACCCCTATCTTTTCAGCTATTTTGGGAATTTCTCCTTCCACGGTGCGAGGGCTTAGATTGACCATTTCCCCAATTTCTCTGACTGTTTTTTCGTGACAGATAAGGTTCATTATTTTTTTGTCACGTTCGGTAAGAGGTTGATTAAAAAGTTCATTTTCCATTTCTGTACTAATTAAATTTAAAGAGGTTAGATTTCATGCATTTATATAGGGCAGATAGTGCCCTGTCAAATTTTTGTTGGATGTTTACTGGTAAAGATGCTATAACACTCTGACAAAGTTGCATGTCTAAATTTATTGCCCTCAAAAATATCAGCCACTCATTTTTAGAACGGCCACTCTTAGAGGGGCTTTCTTTTAAGCTAACCGACCAAGACCGAACCTGTATTTTAGGCGAGAACGGTACCGGCAAATCAACCCTCTTAAAAATTATTGCCGGAACATTGGAGCCAACCTCGGGGCATATTGAAAAGAACACCCATATTCGTTGTTACTACGTTGCTCAGGAATTTACTGGTGAAGATCTGCTGCTCACTGTTGAAGGTTTTATAGAAAAATTTGGAAGTGTTACGCTTCTCAAAAAAATATTCTCCATTAGTACTACGCTCGGGTTTAATCTAGAAAAAGCATTGAATAGTGTTTGCAAATCACTCTCGGGTGGGCAACAGAAAATTTTAGCACTCAGTATCGGGCTTGCCAGCAGCCCCGATTTTTTACTGCTCGATGAGCCAGAAAATCACCTCGACATCATCAGCCGCTTGGAGCTCATAAAGCTGCTCCAAAATTATCGGGGCGGGGTAGTGTTCGTCTCGCACGACCGGCTGATGATTGATGCGATTGCGACCAAGGTTGCCGAGGTTACCGGTAAGAAACTCTATCTTTCTGAGGGGAGTTACCAGGAGTACATCGATGCCCGGCTCTCGCGCATTGCAGGGCTCCAGCGCAGCTTTGATACCGAAACAAAGCGTATTAGACAATTAGAAAACATGCTGCCGATTCTGCAGCAGAAGGCGTTTCGGGGGAAAGAAGTGTCTTCATATCTGAAGCGAAAGGCAGAGCTTGAAACATTAAGAGAAAAGCATGCAGATGAGCCTCGGGCTGATGATCGTAAAACAAAAATTCGGCTGCAACAAAGTACCAGCGATCTGCATCGTGGCAAGCTCTTGTGCCGGATTGAAAACGCCCGGTTTACCTATGAAGGGAAAAAGGGAGATATCTTTAGAGAGGTGCAGTTAGATATTCGTTCTGGCAAGCACATTGTGTTATTGGGGAGAAATGGATCGGGCAAATCAACCTTCTTGAAGTCGCTCACTAATAACCTAGCGCTCACAGAAGGGGCTATCACTTGGGCAGAACATGTTACCACGAGCTACTTTGACCAGCATGCCGAGTTCGACCCACAAAAAACTGCCCTTGAGAGTGTGATTGATCTCTTGAAGTGTGATGATAACAAGGCTCGGTCGGTGCTCGGGGCAATGAAGTTTACAAAAGAAAAAATGAATACCGTGACCGGGCAGCTCTCGGGTGGGGAGCGGATGCGGCTCCGCTTTGCGCTAGTGTTTGGGGTTAACCCCGATTTTATTATTTTGGACGAGCCTACTAACCACCTTGACGAAGTAACCTGGCAAATTCTCCTCGATGCCTGCAACAGTGCAAAAAATACCATTCTGCTCGTTACCCACGATTATGAATTTATTGAAGAGTTGGAATCAAAAGTATTTTGGCTGATAAAAAATCAGACCATTATAGAACGGCATAAAGATTTGGAAGAAATTATTGAAGAATTGCGGTAAGTGTGGCACATTGACATTTTAGGGAAGAAGGGTAGTATCACTAGTATATGGAACAGAACAGAGGATTTACATTCGCAATAGGCTTGGTAGCACTTGTCCTTGGGGTGGTGGTTGGTGTGGCACTCTGTAGCGGCAGTCGCGTTCGGGTAGCAACCGATGTTGTTGGCCGAGATTTTAGAGCAGGGCAGCCGTACCACTATGCGGATAGCTACTACCGTACCGATCGCCTCCGTGCATCGGTCTACGATTCAGTCAGCCGCCGCGAGAACGTGTATTACGAGTACTCAAACATTCCTGAAACAATTACTTTTCACTCAACTGACTGCACCAATCCAGCAACAATCGACCGCTATTCACGGCAGTTAAATAATCAGGCATTTCAAGACTTTGCAAACTTCTGCGAAAGTGTCGGACAACCGATTGGGTAAATAAAATCCCCCGAATATGTTGTTCGGGGGATTTTGGTTTCCTTGTTTTTTTAGAAAACCAATAAAAATGCATTTTCTACTTTCCCTGCGTATTCTGTTGGTATAAGACCAATGGCTAAAGTATCGCTTTTTGGTGTGTATTCAAAATAGGGAATGTATGTGTCATTTCCCAGGATAAATGTTGTCCCGCCACACAGAATGATAACTACTTTTTTAGGTGGCAATTCTTGTGTGATTTTTTCTCTGAATATTGGATCTTCAAACAGCTGTATTGCTATTTCTATATCCAAACATGTTTTTCCGGTTTCAGAATTTTTACAATTCTCCCAAATAGTACCGCTGCCGCATGGGGAAAGACACACTTTGTTTTTATCGAGCATGCCAATCTTTTGTGTGGCATCGCTATGTTGCATGGCATAAGGACTCAATCCTTTTACTGTAAATTTCTGCCTTCTTTTAGGAAAAATGTAACTTGGTTTACTTTGAGTCGCGGTGGTTGTTTGTTCCATGGTAATGAAGTTTTTTCCTATACTAACACTAAATCATAAAAAAGTCAATTGGGTGCTATTGTAAAAAAAAGCCTTCTGTGGTATCTTCTTTTCACTATGTCACAGCAAAATCTGGTAAAGTTAGTGAATAAAGAAACGGGCGAGGTGTACTGGACCCGCAAGAACCGAAAGCTCCTCGCGAATGTAAAGCTCGAGTTTAAGAAGTTCAGCAAGAAGCTTCGCAAGGTGGTTGTCTTTAAAGAATCTAAGAAATAAAAAGTAGCCCTTCCGGGGCTCTTTTGTTATAGTGTAAGGCGTTTCTAGGGTCTATAGTTTCAATGGTAAAACGTCGGTCTCCAAAACCGAAGTTCCAGGTTCGAGTCCTGGTGGGCCCGCATACTTCTTAAACCACGTTCGCTGGTGTTTGGCGTAGTGCCAGATAGCAGATTCAAGTTGCTCAAGCATTTCTTCTTTTGTGAGCCTTTTTTGAAGATAGAGGGCAAGGTACCGGTATTCAAGCCCGAGCGACTCAAGCCGTTTCCATGAAACTCCTTCGGCATGTAGTCGTTTTACTTCGGCAACCATGCCCGTTTTCATGCGCTTTAATAGGCGAGTATGAATCCGCTCTTTAAGTATTTCATCAGGAAAATCTAAGTATATCCACTCAACTTCGTACTGAGTTTTTCTTTGCAGTGTAGGAACGCTTCCAAGTATTGTTGCAATTTCAATTGCGCGAATAAGCCGAACTTTATTTTTTACGTCAATCGTTTCAAATCTATCAGGATCAAGTTTCTCTAGTTCTTGCGCCAGTGCTTCAGCTGATTTTTTTTCAAGCTGTTTACGAAGTGCCGCGTTTGGCTTAACAGCAGGGAAGTTAGTTTTGTAGATGAGTGCATCAATATAGAATCCGGTACCGCCGCAAATAATCGGAACCTTGCCTCGTTTTAAAATGGCGCTGATCGCTTTTGTTCCAAGTTTTTGGTACTGTGCAACCGAAAACACTCGCTTTGGGTTTGCGACATCAAGGAGATGGTGGGGGACACCACCCATTTCTTTTTTTGTAATTTTCCCTGAACCTATATCAAGCCCTTTGTATACCTGGCGCGAATCAGCTGAAATTACCTCGCCGCCAACTTTCTTTGCCAAGGCTACGGCATAGTCGGATTTACCGGTTGCGGTTGGACCGCAGACAACGATTACTTTTTGTTGTTGCATACAGAAAATTTATTCTTGTTGTGCCGCGGAGAGGACTTGAACCTCCACAGATTGCTCTACACGTACCTGAAACGTGCGCGTCTACCAATTTCGCCACCGCGGCTGGGTGCCGGAGAGAGGACTTGAACCTCCACGGGGTTACCCCCGATCGATTTTGAGTCGATTGCGTCTACCATTCCGCCACTCCGGCATTGAATGCGAATTCATTCTTACACCAACAATAGATTTTTGCAATAAACAAAAAGCCAGATTGTTTTTTAATACAGTCTGGCCGTTTAATTTATTTTGGCTCAAATATGTTTCCATATTCGTCTACTATCACTGGTTTTTGAGCAAGGGCATTTAAGTGTTTTGTGTTTTTAAACATCTTTTTTAGCACTTGTAGTACAATCTTTTTCTTTTCGGCTTTAAAAGTTTTGAAGCCATCAACAAAACAATCAGGAGCGATCATGAGAAACAACTTTAAGTAGCCGTGTGGAGCAGCGGGGATGTTTGCATTCATGGTAAATGAGTTTTCTGTATCGTACAACTTTTTTAAT
>DATIBQ010000065.1:0-8382 GCA_035457445.1 Minisyncoccota bacterium | reverse complement strand
CGCCAATTCCAGCCCTGTGCTTCAGCGTAGCGCTCATACATCTGCGCAAGTTCATACGCAAAGAGTGCTGCTTCATCGCCGCCTGCTCCGGCGCGTACCTCTAAAATAATTTCGTTTGGAAATTCTTCCTCTTCTTTTTCAGCATCCTCTACTGCTTTAATCTGTACCAGAAGTGCAGCCTGCTGCACCACAATTGCCTGGAGCTCTTCTTCAGCGAGCTCCTTCATTGCGGCATCGGCTGCAAGTGCTCGAACTTGCACCGCCTGGTGCTCCAAGCGTTCGTACTCGTGCCCCAAGTACTGGGTGCGCGGATTCTTTTTTATTGCTTCAAGATCGATCATAGAAATGAAAGAAAACCGCTTGCACGGCTTCTTCAGTATACAGGAGAGTTATTTTTTTGCCGCTGCACCAGCGCGCTTCTTGAAGCGTTCAACACGTCCTGCGGTGTCAATAACCTTTTCAGTACCGGTATAGAACGGGTGCGAAGCACTTGAGATTTCAACTCGGTAGAGTGGGTACTCTTTGCCTTCAAAGGTACCAGTTTCGGTCGTTTGCACGGTTGAGGCAACCAAAAACTGTGCTCCTGACGAATTATCATGGAAGAGCACTGGTCGATAGCCTTTTGGGTGGATGTCCTTTTTCATAGGGGTATTTTTACCATAGAGGGACGAAAAAATCAACTTCCCTTCGGCTCCGCTCAGGACGGGTCCTAGCGCCGTGAAATTCCGTACTGGTTCAGATAATCAATATCAGCCTGAATGGCTCGTGAGAGCGCCATCACGTTATTGCCATAAAAGCTGTTTGCCGGCTTCTTTCCGTCGCAGGCGCGCCCCGAATAATAGCGACAGGCAGCATTACGTTCGTTTGCGGCATTCCCCCCTGCTCCGCCACGAAGCGACAAGTAGTACGAAGAAGCAATTATTGCATCTCGAGCTCGCCATGGGCTTGCTGTGCCCACCCCTACCAGGGAAGCAACTTTTGCCGCAACCGACTGCCAGGTGGTTGGAATGAACTGTGAAGGTCCCATCGCCCCACCCCAGCCACCGCCAGCAAGCGGGCACGAGAGTGGTGTTGAGTCAGGGTCGAGCCCTAATGCTTTAGTTATTTGCAAAAATACAGTTTGATCATCACGACTCGATTTTCCGGCTGCTTTATGTGCCGGACCAGGCATAATATTCTGCCACTTTTTTGATACCGGATCACTCGCACGGTTACAGGTTCCGACGTTTTTCCCCAGGTTTGACTCCTGAGTAAGAATAGCAAGCACAAACGCAGCTCGGACTCCCGTTTTCTCTGCTGCTTCATTCGCATACTGGAGCGCTTCAGCAAACGGAATTGCTTTTGTCGCGCCGCCGGCGAAACTGAAGAGTTTGTTTCGAATTTCCTGCGCCTTCTTCTGCCGCTCAGCAAGCACCACCTGGTACTCTTTCTCTTTTGTCTGACTAATCGACAAGAGCTGCCTTTTTTCTTTTTCAGAAAGCTCTACTTTTTTCTTCTGCGATTCCAAGTCAGCTTTTGCATCTGCCTCTTGCTCCTGCTTGTCGATCAACTGCTCTTTTTGATCTTCGGTCTGCGATTTAATATGCTTTATTTTTTGCACCGACACCTGAAGCGAGCGCTGAATAGAGAGAAAGTCATCCAAATCTTCATAGAAATTTGAAATTGATTTACTCGAGAGGAGTACGTAAAAAGCGCCTTTATCATCAATCTCCTGCGTTTTTTTTACCAACTGTTTTAAGCTGCTGTGCTCACGACCAAGCTCGGAATCAAGATCGTTAATTGCCTTAGTTTTCTGCCCGATTTCTTGATTAATTTTTTGTATTGCCAGCTGCTTTGACTTGATTTTTGTTTTTGCGGTCTCAATCTGAGCAGTCAACAACTTTACATCTTTTTGAATCGTGCCAGTTTCTTTCTGCTGCTGCTTCAAAATTGCCTCTTTTTCAGCAATTTCTTTCTCGAGCACCTTCAGTTCAGCCTCAAGTTTTGCCCGCTCTTCGAGCGAAAGCTCTGCCGTTTGCGCCTCAACAGTAATTGAAGTACTGGTGCTAATTGGCAGCGGCAATACCATGCCGAGTATGCAAGCGCTTATTAAAATAGAGCGGGCAATAAAAAAAATCCTGGTCTTAGTCATGGGTGACATAGATAGGACTTTAGTATAGCAAACTTCTTACGTTGACGGTTAGGCAGTAGTATCGGCTGATTCGTCTTCTTTCTTACCTTTCTTTTCTACCTCGATTGCCGAGAGATCAACTGGTGCTTCTTCTTTTTCTTCAACGAATGCAGTTACGAGTGCTACTACTTCTTCACCAGGAGTAACGCAGGTTACCCCTTTTGGCAGCACCAAATCACTTACATGAACTTTATCTTCAAGTGTTTTAAGTACTGAAACATCAACCTGGAGCGCATGTGGCAAGTCGCCCGGGAGTGCACGAATGTGTACTTCACGAATCACCTTCACCAAGGTTCCCAAACCGAGTTTTTCAGCTTCAGCAACACCAACGAACTCGAGTGTTACTGGTACCTCAATTTCTTTATTCATATCCACCACCAAGAAATCAACGTGGATTGGCATGTTCGTTACTGGGTCAAATTGGACATCGTGGATGAGGGTGCTTACCTTTTCAGTACCAAAATCGAGTGTTACCGCCGAAGTTTCCCCCGCTTCGCGGAATACCTTTGCAAACGGAATTGCAGAAACCATGAGCGAAGCCGCTTCCTTTCCGGCGCCATAGTAAATACCCGGGATAAAGCCTCCCTCGCGGATTGTTGCAGGGTTTTCAGTTGTCCGCTTCTTCGCTTCAAGTGTTAGCATAGGCGGTCATTATACAAAACAAGTATCAAAATGCAACCCCCTACGAACCATGTGCGACCTTTCTGTCTGATTTTATGAGGTGGGTGCGGATGTAGTCGAATGAGCCGCCTACCTTCTTGCCTGGGTTAAAAATGTTCTGCGGATCAAAAATGCGTTTTACTTCGGCAAATAGATTAATGATTTCGGTATTAAAAATGTATGACAAGTATGGAGTGCGGATAATGCCGTCGTTGTGCTCGGCAGTGGTCGAGCCACCATACTGTGCTACCAATCGGTACACCTTATCAGAGAGTTCTAGGATAACATCAGCCGAGAGCGGATTGTCGAGATCCATGAGCGGAATGATATGAAAGTTACCATTCCCTGCGTGACCAGCAATCGTGTATATAAGCTTGTACTCGCCAAGGATTTTTTGTAGCTCGGGGAAAAATTTTGGCAGGTCATGCGGGGTAACCACAATATCATCAATAAACGGTGCCGTGCGCTTCCCCTTTACGTGCTTGCGCAGCAGGTTAAAGCTCTCGCGCCGGATCTTCCAGTACTTTTCAACCTCAGCTTTTGAACCGGCAATCCGTGATTGGTAGTTAAAGGGCGCAATCGCTTTTTGAATCTCAACACAGCGCGCATATAGGGCCTCCTCATCATCTCCAGTAATCTCAACCATCATAATGAGTTTTGGCACACCACCCGTTATAACCTTCAGCATATCGGGGATGAACTGGAACCCAAGTTTTAATGCGCCAAAAAAGCCGAGCTGCTTGAAGAAGTCGAAGGCAAACTTTATCGCGAGCTTCATGCTGTAGTCATCGTACGATTCCAAACTCTCGGGCTTAAACTGCATTACAGTATCAACCAGCCCGCCCAAGCGCTCGATATCGTTCATGAATACCACCACCATTCGTGAATGCTTTTGCACCGGTACCAACCCAAACTCTATTTCAGTGGTCAGTGCAAGTGTTCCCTGTGCCCCAACGAGTAGTTTATTTAAATCAAACACCCCTGTCTCCCGATCCCACACGTTCCACAAATAGTAGCCGGCAGAGTTTTTATTTACCTTTGGTTTGGCTGCCTGGATCGCATCGTAGTTTGCTTCAATAAGTTTGAAGAGTTTTTTGTACACGTACCCTTCAAAATCGTTCTGCTCCATCTTAAGCTTCAATTCTTCTTGATTGAGTGGCTTTACCTCATACGCATTCCCGTCTGAAAATATTACCTTCTGCCAGCGAACGTAGTTTTCAACTTTGCCATACTTGATTGATTTCTCCCCGCCTGAATTATTTGCTACCATGCCGCCCATCGCACAAATTTCTTTTGAGGCAGTGTACGCCGGCATTAATCGCCCGAGCTTCAGCGTTTCTTTTTCAAAATCGCGGTAGTAGCATCCTGGCTCAACAATTCCACGCTCAGTATCAACCGAAATAATCCGGTTTATGTATTTTGTGAAATCTAAAATGATTGATTCGTTTAATGGTCCGCCGCTCATATCAGTACCCGCAGAGCGAGCGGTAATAGAAAGTTCAGGGTTTAACGCTTTTTGCTCAGCTACCCACTTCACCACTTTTTGTACTTCCATCGCGCTTTCAGGAAACACCACCACCTGCGGCTTCACCTCAAAAAGACTGGCATCGTGCGAATAGGTGGCAAGTGTCACATCATCGCTCTGCACTTCGCCCGTTATAAATTTTGAGAGCTCGTCTTGGAGGTTCATAGCCGGGCAAAAGTTTTAATTTTTTCCTCAGCTACTTTTTGCATGGCAGCCCCTGCCGCTTTGCCATACTTGTACGGCGTTGTTTCGTCTGGATTTTCCTGCAAAAAAAGCTTGAGTGCCCGAGTATAGGTCGCCCGAAGCTCGGTATTAATATGCACAATTGCCATGCCAGCCTCGATTGCTGCACCAAAGTCAGCATCGTTACCTGAGCCGCCATGGAGCACGAGCGGCACCCCTGCTGCTTCGCGGATTTCTGCAATGCGCGCAATATCGAGCCGCGGATCAACACCACCCTTAAACATGCCATGGATGTTCCCCACTGCCGGCGCGAGCAAGTCTGCGCCTGTCTCTGCGATCAGTCGCTTCGCATCTTCTGGTTTTGTAAGGTTATCGAGCATTACTCCTTCAGGAACGCCGTCGAGCACATTTGACCCCTGACCAATGTAGCCAAGCTCAACTTCTACCACTACATCGCGGCCGCTTGCGCGAGCATACGCAACGCACTCTTTTGATTGCGCAATGTTCTCTTCCAAGCTAAGTTTTGCGCCATCAAAAATAACTGAATCATACCCGGCATCAATCGCCGCTTTTACTGATTCTACCGAGTAGTGGTGGTCAGCATTTAAAAATATTGGGTGGCCCAGCTCTTCGCGAATGCTACGCACGAGCGCTACTGCCTGATTCCGACCCACCACATCGCGCTCGCCTTCGCTCGTCCCCACAATTACCGGCTGCCCTGCTGCCTGCGCTGCTCGCACAATTGCCCACAACCCCTCAAGGTTTGAAAAGTTAAAGTGCCCAATTGCCCGATTCTCTCCCGCTGCCTCCTGCACATACTCACGCAAAGATTTCATACGTCAATTGTAGCAAGAGAGCGTCCATTTAAAAAATAACTGGTTTTCAGGGACTATTTACAAAATATAAAATTCAAGCATAATCAAGAAAATTTAACAAAAATTGTTTATTATGAAAAAAGTACTTTTTCTCGTCTTACTGGTAGCACTATGCTTACCGGTGGCTACGCAAGCACAAATAGCACCCCAAACTCCCGTTATCAAGAAAATTAACGAGACAACATCCCACATTGAATTTACAGTTTTAATCGATCCTGGTTGGCATGTATATGCTCAAGAACAACCAAGCCACTTACCCGTTGAAACTGTATTTAATCTTAAGGCAGGTACCAATATCAAGCTAATTGGACCAGCAAAAGAGATAGGAGTTATTAGAAAGCTGGATAAAAACGGAAAAACGGTGCATGTGTATGAAAAAACAGTAACTTTTGTGCAGGAAGTGAAGATGCTCCAAAAAATGAAAGATGCCAAACTCACAATGTCATACAAAATTGGGTATGGCAATACAAAGATCTACAAACAAATTCGATCTTCTAAATCGACATTACCTATTTAATGGTAAGTAGTGTTTACTAAAAAATAAAAGCTGCCGCCCATCGGCAATTTTTAATGGCCTCTACAAAACAAAAATTTAAGGTAATTTAGGTTTAATTGCTCATTTAAATCATTAAAACCAGATAACATGAAACAAGGTATCATTTTTATTGTTCTGTTGCTCAGCAGCATAAGAGAGACAAAATCACAAATACGTGATTGTTTAAAAAATAAAGAATATATACTATTGTGGCAAAAACAGGTTGATGACTCAGTACATGAGTTTAAAGTCACTTTATATCTAAAGCCTGGGTATCATTTTTTTTCCCAAACGCAAGATGAACCTAAAGCGCCTAAAACAGTGTGTGCATTTGAAGTTGGAGACTCAATTCAGCTTATAAATAAGCCCGTAGAAATCGGTGTAAGAAAATTAGATGCTCAGGGGCGTCATTATTACGAAGACAGTGTCTCAATTTCCCAGCGGCTAGTAGTGAGAAGAAAGGATTTGTTACAGCTTCCCTTTGGGGATAACAAAATTGATCTTACTGTCACCTGCAGATTCAGGAAAAAGAATGAACAGGTACAGCAGGGAACCATTCATATACTGACAAGTCCATGGCCCGGTACCCAAATTACGCCTATAGAATTTTAAATACCTATACAAAGCCGCTCAAGAGCGGCTTTTTTGTTATACTGTAGCCATGGAGAAACAATTTGACTTTATGGCAATCGGTGACATTGTGACTGATGCATTTATTAGGCTGAAAGATGCAGAGGTGCACTGTGATATTGATGAAGCACACTGCAAGCTCTGCGTACGGTTTGGCGACAAAATTCCTTATGAATCGGTTGAGGAAGTAAAAGCGGTTGGAAATTCGGCAAATGCAGCCGTTGCAGCGGCTCGGCTCGGGCTCTCGGCTTCCCTTCTGGCACATGTAGGTAACGATTACCAAGGTACAGGATGCTTAGACACATTGAAGGCTGAGCAGGTTGATACCTCACTTATAGGTGTACACGATGGTCTGCCAACCAACTACCACTACGTGCTCTGGTACGGCGTTGAGCGCACCATTCTGGTAAAGCACACCCATTTCCCTGTTTCGTTCCCAATGGGTTTGCAGCCGCCAAAAATGATGTACCTATCTTCGCTTGGCGACGGTACTGAAGCGTACCATCAGGAAATTGCCGCCTACATAGAAGCCCACCCAGAAATAAAATTAGTGTTTCAGCCGGGCACCTTCCAAATGAAGATGGGCATTGAACTGCTCGCCCGACTCTATAAGCACACCTACGCATTTTTCTGTAACGTTGAGGAAGCACAGCGGATTTTGAAAACCGAAGAAAAAGATATAAACATACTCACTGCAAAGATTCATGAACTTGGCCCACGGCTTGTATTTATTCATAATGGTATTAAAGGAGCATACGGTTCTGACGGCACCAATCTGTACTACGTTCCGGTGTATCCGCACGACCCCTTTGAACGCACCGGCGCCGGTGATGCCTTTGCTTCTACTGTTTCAGCTGCACTTCTTATGGGTAAAACGCTAGAAGAAGCACTATTGTGGGGACCAGTAAACTCGATGTCAGTGGTGCAGCAGGTTGGCGCACAAAAAGGGCTGCTCTCGCGCGAGAAACTTGAAGCGTACTTAAAAATTGCTCCAGCGGATTACCAGATTAAGAAGCTATAATTACACTATGGAAAACAAGGAATATTTTAAAGATGGAATATCAAACACTGAAAAAGAACAACTTAGAAATACTATCGATACAGTAACAGAAGATAAAAGTCTTAGTATAGGGAAAAAAATTGATACTTTAGAGAACCTGTTACAACTTATAAGAACAAGGGAAGATCTGCTTGTGGCACAGCAAAATGAACCTAGTGTCGACACAGCTCATGGGCTTGATTTGATAAATAAAGATATAGAAGATTTAGCTGCCAAAATTGGCGTTCCAAAAGAGGTAACCAGGGAAGAGCTTATCGAAAAAGAAAGAGAGCTAGAAAAAGATTCAAGAAAAGCACGAGAATCAAAAAATGCTCCAAATCAAAACTAACTAGTTAATGTAACCATAAAGAATAACCACTAAAAAGATTTATTTTTCCTTGCAATCACTTTCTCCACCGCCGCCTTTATCGCCTCGCGACCCATGCCGTAGTGCTCAATAAGTTGGGTCATCGTTCCCGACTGCCCAAACTGGTCATGGACACCGATAAATTCAATTGGTGTTGGCAAGGTTTGTGCTAAAAATTCTGCTACCGCGCCGCCAAGTCCGCCAGCGATCTGGTGTTCCTCAACCGTAACAATTGCCTTTGCTTCTTTTGCCACCGCTTCAATAAGCGTTGTATCGAGCGGTTTTATGGTATGAATATTCACCACCACTGCTTTAATCCCCTTTTTCTCTAAATCGCGTGCCGCGACAAGCGCATGGTGCACGAGCGAGCCGGTGGCAATTATTGCTACATGTGCCAA